>DOIU01000156.1 GCA_003511825.1 Gammaproteobacteria bacterium
ATTACTTAGAGGCTGCCATCACGAGTTTGCTAGCCTCTGTTGAAGGCAGCCTGTAAATAATCCTTACTTTTTTTGATTTGCATCCGGCTGCAAAAACCATTAGCGTATTGTAAGGATAAACCTACCAATCTGCACAAGAACTTATCGTTGCTGAGTACAACCGAATGAAGATTGAACCGAAATACAAAGCGGGCTTGGCGCTATTGCTCATGCTGGGTATTCTGGCCGGCTTCGGTGGTGTGCACGGTAAAAAGCCGTTCTCTGAGCGCGATGCGTTTGGCACTGACACGGACCCTCAGCCTGACGAAGGTGATTCTCCCAAAACCCTGCCCGGCGAAACGCCCTCGCAATCACTGATTGCGTAACACTCCCTTACCTGATCTGAGATGGCTCTGCAGGCGCGTGCTGCGCGCGATTCAGAAACTGTCGCACGTCTTCAACATACGAGAGAATCGCCGGAATCACGAATAAAATCAACAAGGTGGCATAACCCAGGCCAAAGGCAATCGAGGTCGCCATAGGGATAAGAAACTGCGCCTGCAGTGATTTTTCAAACAACAGCGGCGTCAGCCCGGCAATGGTCGTTAAGGACGTCAACATGATGGCGCGCAAGCGCAAACAAGATGCCGTGACCAGAGCATCGTGCAGACCCAAGCCTTTCGCGCGCAGCTGTTTGTAAAACGTGACGAGGATAATCGAGTCATTAATCACGATACCCGACAAGCCAAACACCCCGAACAACGACAAGATCGTCAGATCAATACCCAACAACCAATGCCCGAACATCGCGCCCGTCAACCCGAACGGAATGGCAGCCATCACCACAAACGGCCAGGAATAAGATGCGAACACCCAGGCGAGGATAATGTAGATCAATACGAGTCCCAGGATCAGGCCGCTGCCGAGATCACCCAGGGTTGCACCGGTGTCTTTATCGCGCCCTTCAAAGGCGAAGTCCACGCCATAGTCTCGGGCAATGTGCGGCAGCAGGTTCGCGCGAAGATCATCATTAATCGCACGCGCGTTGGCCTGCACTTCATCCACATCCGCCGTGACCGTCACGGACAACTCACCGTCCGTCTGCCGCAGTAACTCAAAGCCCTGCTGCGACGACCAACGCGTGACCGTCATCAGCGGCACGCGCTCGCCGGCAGGCGTGGTTACCATGAGGCGTTCAAGCGCGTCAAAACGCTCGCGCTCAGACGCCGCCAGACCGAGGCGCACTTCCACCTCATCCGCACCGTCTTGAAACACCTGGATAGGTTGATCAGAAAACGCCCCGCGCAACTGGCGCCCGATGCCAGCGCTGGTAAAGCCCAGCGCTTCTCCCGCCGCCGTGAGGCGATACACCCGCTGTTCTCGCCCGAACGGCATATCATCGATGGCGTTGCTCACGCCCTGGATCACCGAGAGCTGATCGATGAGTGCCAGTGAAGCCTGCTTGAGCGTGGCGGAATCCTCGCCGGTGAGCCGGACCTCAATGTCCTGCCCGGGGGGGCCGGCCGCACGCTGCACGACGGTAAAGGAATCCAACCCGGCGGGCATGACCAACCGCGAGCGCCACGCCTCAATGAACTCGGGATTGCGCACATCACGTTCATCCGGTGGGGTCAGCGATAACTTGATAGACCCGATATTGTCCCCAGAACTCTGTCCACCGCGATCGCCTGAGGCCACGCCATGACGGGTGACAGCCAGCTCCACCAAATCGCCGCCCAAGGCATCCTCAGCCTCGCGCAGGGTTTCATTCGCGCGTTGTAAAAAATCATTGACCGTGCTGCGGGGCGTACCGGCCACAAACAGGACATTGGCATACAACACCTGTGACTCCGGCTCCGGAAAAAACTGAAACTGCAAGCGCCCACCCGCCGCCAAACCCAGCGCAATCAGCAAAATGCTGAATGCCAAAGCGATGGTGCTGGCACGAAAACGCAGTGACAAATCCATCACCGGCCGGAATAGGTGATCCCGAAAGTGGACAAAACCGCGATCAAGCCGCGCCCGCAAGCTATCGGGAGACAACGCATGTTGTTTGACAAAGGCATGGCGCAAATGCCCCGGCAGAATCAAGAAGCTCTCAATCAACGACGCCAGAATAACCGTAACAATCACCAACGGGATCGCGATGAGAATACTGCCAATAATATCTCCCACCAGCATCAGCGGTATAAACGCCGCCACCGTGGTGAGTGACGACGCCATCACCGGTGCCAGCATACGCTTGGCGCCACCCTCGGCGGCTTTGAGCGGATGTTCGCCCATTTGATGATGCGCCTGTGCATCTTCGCCAACGACAATAGCGTCATCCACAATAATGCCCAGGGCCATGATCAAAGCAAACAGGCTGATCATATTGATGGACGACCCCGTGAGGTACATGATGAACAAGGTGCCCATAAACGACACCGGAATGCCAACCATGACCCAGAACGCCACCCGCCCGGATAAGAATACATACAGAATGAGGATGATCAGAACCAAGCCACCCAAACCGTTCTTCACCAACAACGTGATGCGATCGCGGATCAAGGTCCACGCCTCATCGTAGACCGTGAGCTGAGTCCCTTCAGGTACTTTCTCGCGGGCCTCGACCAGCCACTCATTGAACGCACGCGCAGACTCTAAGGTATTCCCGGACTTCGCACGCAACACCAGCATTTCAATGGCGGGCTCGCCATTGACGGTGGTATACGCATCACCATCAGCCTCAGACGCGCGTACTTCAGCAACATCACCCAAGGCGATCCGTGCGCCGGTTTCTGTGATGACCGGCAAGTCACGGAACGCCTGTGCCGACCGCCGTTGATCGAGACTACGCAACTCCAGAGCACTGTCCGCCTGCGCAATCTCACCCGACGGTGTGTCCAGGCTGAACGCGCGAATTCGATCAGCCAGTGCATCAAATGACAAGCCCAAACGCGTCAACGCATTCGCTTCCAGCTCAATGGCAATTTCACGGTCGGGCACGTTGACGATATCGACCTTGTCAATACCGGCCGCCACCAACTCAGCTTCATAGCGATTCGCCAAGCGCCGCAAGGACGCTATCCCATCGCCGCCCGTCAGTAGCAACGTCGCTATATCTTCGTAGTTGGTGACATTGACGATGCGAGGCGCCTTGGCATCCGCCGGAAAATTCTGAAACGCCCCGACTTCGCCGCGCACCTGATCCAGGGCGACGACCATGTCCGTGCCTTCGTCGTATTGCAAAACGATCGTGGCATGCCCTTCAGACGCCGTCGAATCCATCTCCTTGAGGCCTTCCAGCGCTTTAAGACGTTGCTCCAACGGCACAATAATACCCGTGCGCGCATCCTCGGCAGTAGCGCCCGGCCAGTCGACCGAGATGTATACGCGATCAATCGAAAAGGTCGGGAAGAACTGCACATTCAGCTTGCTGAGCGCGAAAACACCGGCCAGCAACATCGCCAACATCAGCAAATTGGCGGCGACCTTATGATGCGCAAATAAGCCAATAATGCCGTGGTACGGCTCAGACCGCTGCTCGGGCATCAACGCGTCTCCTCGGCATCAGCCGTGACGGACTTGACCCGCAAGCCCGACATGGCGTTGGGCAAACGGGTGGTTATGAGATCACTGCCATTCACCAACGCCTGGCCACTGACCAGTAAACGCATATCATCACCAACCATCACTTGGCCCAGCCGTTCAACCGCTACCGCGCGCATGCGCCCCTCTTGCAACACGTACACCCGATCATTACCGGACAAGGCGGACGCTGGAATAGCCACGCTGTTTTGCTGTGTGGGTAGTGTCAAGGTCAGGCTCATCTGCAGCCCTACCAGGGGCGTGAGATCGCCCTGATCCTGGCGAAACAAACCAACCACGCCACGTGCTGTCGCTTGTCCCGCGATCTGGTGGAGACGGAATGTTACGCCATTGTCTGCCACGGCCAGCAGCTGTTGTCCATTGGCCATCGCAGCCAGCACCTCACGCTGATACGAAGCAGGGATCTCTGCCCGCACTTGTAAATCCGCGCGGGTATAGTAGCTGAGCAAGACATCGCCCGCGCGCACCTGGTCACCCACACTGGCGGTCACGCTCGCAATAATGGCATCAACCGGGGCAATGAGTGTACTGCGGCTCAATTGCGTTCGCGCCTGCTGCAACTGTGCCTGCAGACTTTTCAGCCGTGTGGGATGATTATCAATCTCCAGCTGGCGCTGCGTGAGCGTGAGTTGTTGGCTTTGCGTCGCACGACGCGCATCATCCACCGACGCTTGTGCGCCTAAGTTTTTACTCAGCAAGGTCAGCGCCCGCTGTTCGTTCTCACGCGCAATCGCCAACAAACGCTGCTCCTGATTCAGCAAGGCCTGGTTGGCTGCATGGCGGTTACGCTCTTGTAAAATCTGTGCATCGAGCTGATCCACCTGCGGCTGGAAGTCTCGGGGGTCTAGTCGAAAGAGAACATCACCCTGTGCGACATGCTGCCCTTCAGAGACGGGTATCACATCAACAACAGCATTGCCGGGAGCGGCCGCCTTCGCCAGGCTGGGAGATTCCACACGGCCATAAAGCTGGATCTGGGGCGCCAGGCTTTCTATTCGGACTCGCTCCGTGTTGACCAGCCAGACGCGCCCGCGAACCTCAATCGGCGCCGGCACCGACTTGGTGGCCTTAAGGAGTGAAAAACCCACGCCCCCGATCACCAGGATGGCAATCGGCAACAGGATGCGGGTTGCTCTCATCTAAAGATACCTCTAAAAAAATTATTCGGTAGGGAGGGATGAACTCTGCCGCAATGTTACGCGGACTCCAGCGACATCCCTGTTCTGCACGTCGATCGTCCAGTCAAACTGATCGCACAGCCGTTTTACAATAGCAAGCCCGATGCCCTCTCCGGCTTGTTGCAAGCCGCGACCACGCACGTGGCGCTCAAACAGTGACGGTAACAGCGTCTCGGGAATGCCAATCCCCGTGTCCTCCACCATGATAGAGTCTGACGACGAAATTATCCGTATTTCCCCTTCGGCGGTGTATTTTGCTGCATTGCGCAGCACGTTGCCCAGGATAATTTCGAGCGCTTTCTTTGGCGTTTCGGTGTAAAAAGCTGCCTGAATGTCGACTTGGAAAGACACCGCACTGGCGTCCAGTAGCGGCGTCAGTTTTTCGACCTCGCCTTGGATAACATCCGCGACGTTAGCCCGCTCACGTTTCTCCACACTTGCTGTTTCGCGCGACAAGAATAAGAACGCTGAGATGAGCTCATTCACGTCACGGCACGCGCGCCGGATCATATGAACCCGCTGTGAACCTTTGTCGGACAAGCCGTCCTCAGCGGCGAGGAACTGCGCGGCGCCATCAATGATGGTCATGGGGGTACGCAACTCATGGCTGACGTCAGCCGAGAATTGCCGCTCGCGCGCGATCAAGGCATCGTGACGTCGGGTGTAGTCCTCAATCGCGGCTGCCAGCTCGCGCGCATCTCCCGTGAGTTGTTCGTGCGGCAAGTCAAGCCCTGCACTTTCCAGCGCTGACTCGCGCAAATTGCGCGCAATGCGCAGAATGGGTGACACCGCACGCGCCGTAAATCGATAAGCCAACCATGCGCTCAGGTACAAGGCAATCAGCAAGACCGCCAAGGGCAAGAGCCCATAGATGCCCACCAAGCGATCAATATTGGCTCCCTCAAAGATCAGGTAGAGCCGGTGGCCGGAAAAATCGCGCACAAACACGGGCAAACGCTCCTCTCGCCCGGTGAAGGCAACCGCATTGTGCAGCCCCGGCGGCAGGACTTGAAGGTCCGGTGGAATATGTGCAACCCCCTCCCCTTGCTCGGCCAAGTAACCCACCAGGTTACGTGTTCGCGGCAGCGGAAACTCAGGGTCTTGCGTGTACGCCTCGACAAAGGCGTCAGCCTCCAGCTCAAGCGCTTCGCGAATCAGACTTTTTTCCAGCACCCAAGACACGGCGAAGATACTCAATAGCACCGCAAAAACAATAAACAGCGCTTGAACCAGCCATTGTCGGATGTAGGTAAATGGCAAGCGATTAGCCCGCCGTTTCGTCGTGGATGCGATACCCCAAGCCATGAATGGTGTGCAACAACGGCTTGCCAAAAGGCTTGTCGATCACTTGACGGATTGCAGACAGGTGGGTGCGCAAGGCATCGCTCTCCGTCGGTTCATCACCCCAGATGTACGACTCGATTTCCTGGCGCGAAACGACACGGTGCGAGTTCTCCATCAGCAAGCGTAATATTTTTAGGCGCACGCGGTTCAGTTTGAGGCGCTCACCCGCGCGCTCCACTTGCAGGGTTTCGCAGTCGAACGCCAAATCACCCACCTGCAGACTGTTTCGGTTGCTGTGCAGTGAACGACGCCATAAGGCTTGTATCCGCGCATACACTTCCAGCAGTTCAAACGGCTTGACCAAATAGTCGTCAGCCCCGGCATCAAAGCCGGTGAGCTTATCGTTCAGGGAATCGCGGGCGGTGAGCATCAGTATGGGCACGGAGGCACGATTGGCCTTGCGGACCTTGCGGCAAAGCTCGATGCCATCCAGGCCGGGCAAGGCCAGATCCAGAATCACCGCATCGTATTCGTTCACCGTCGCCAAATGCAGGCCCGTAATGCCGTCATTGGCGCAGTCAGCGACATGACCGCGATCCGTGAAGAAATCCACCAGCAACATGGCGATATCGCTATTGTCTTCGATGACCAGCACGCGGCCATAGAATGTGTCCAAGGGACTGTTCAATGACATCTCCGCACAGCGTTAACAGCGCAGGCTGACACCGTGATTCCTGCAGACGAAAGAGATGCCTGCAGAATACTGGCTTGTTGTATACATTTCCATGCCCTCTACCTCGGTGCTGAAGCCAATTTGAGCACCGGCCAGCAACTGGCCGATGCTCAAGCGACGCTCATCTCCAAAGCGTCGCACCCCAGGGGAAGCCCCCACCTCAGTTACGATCTTCCAACAGTAACACGCCAAAATCACCCCCGCTGTGAGACGGGTCAAGCGCGAAGGCCGTGCGTATCTGTCCGGCTTCGAGCGTCAACGCGCCGGTGTCTATAGCCACGGTTTTGGTGTTTGCCACAGTGACGCGCACGCGGTAAGTCCCTGCAGGAGCCTCGATGTAGCCGGTATTTTCGGCGAAATTAAACGCCGCGATACTGGGCAATGCATCGGCGATATCGGTGTCCGGCGCCGTGAGATAGACATCCACGGTGGGCGCAGAAGGTGCAGCATGTACCAAGCGCAACTTCACATTTCCGTCAGCCGGCAAGGCATTGTCGTCTTCCAGCAACAGCGGTGAAATTTCACTCAGGAAGTTCACTGCGGCCAGGGTGTAGTCGACCCCCGCTGCCAGCGGAATATCCGCATTGATCACGCTCGCAGAGCCGTCAGCCGCTGATACGTCGATGTTGTACGTGCCGCCGAGCAGCAATAAGTAATCTGATGCGACGCCGAAGGGCACGTCCGAAAGCACCTCAGCACTGTCCACCGAGATATCGACGGCAGGCGCATCCGGTGAGGCATGAACCGCGCGCAGTCGTGCACGGGCATCGTCAGCCAAAGCGACCGGCGTGTCAGCAATGTCGGTGAGCAGGGTTAAACCAATCGGTGACGTCAAGCCATCCACCTGACTCGCCACGGCCACGTACTCGACGCCGTCAGCCAAGGTCAGGGTGCCAGAGTCATAGACAATGTCTGATTGCCCGGCCAGGGTCACCCGCACGCGGTAATCACCCGCAGGTACTTCCAGCTCGTCGGCGACGGCTTTGAAAGGTACGCTCTGCAGCAAGGGAGAGAGTCCAGCGAAGTCATCCGCAGGCCCCGACACATAGACATCGACCTCCGGCGCGTTGGGCGCCGCATGCACCACGCGCAATGCTGCCGACCCCGATGCCGGCGCCGTGCCGTCATCCTCAATCACCAGCGGCTCAATGGCATCAACCACGTTCACCGCGAGCACGGTGTAGTTTTGGTCTTCAGCGAGCGTCAAGGTCGCATCAATGACTGCTGTGTCTGTGTCAGCAACCAGCACTTGCACCGGAGTATCGCCCGACGGCACGGACAAAAAGCCGCTCGCCTGACGGTAAGTCACATCCTCCAGCGCAACCGCGCCATTGACCGAAATATCCACTGCAGGCCCATCAGGCGACAAGTGAACGGCCCGTAACTGCGCGGTGGGTGTGTTCGGATCGGGGGTATCGGTGGGCGAATCATCGTCGTCATCACTGCAACCCCACAGCAGCGTGCAAAGTAGGACCGTCGCAAGCGCGGATGGAAAAAGCTTCATGGTGTTCTCCTGCGTAAACGTTGATGGGAATATCCACGCTCGCAGGGTAAATGCGGGGTTGCCAAGCGGATGCAAAGGCGATGTCAAAAAAAGCGAAATAGGCGGTTTGGGTAAAATCCCGCAGCACCACGCCGTCTCGTGCTCGGGCCAAGCCTGGCGTCATTCGCGCAGGTGGTGTATAAAGCGCGCCTGGCTTGTGATGGCACCCCGATGACAGCAGCAACTCACATCAAGCGCCTCTGTGGCGATCTTCAACCCCGCGTTGGCATTATCCTCGGCACCGGGATGGCGGACTTCGCTGAGCAAGTTGAAGCCCCTATCTCCCTCCCCTACACCGCGCTGGACGATTTTCCGTTACCAGCAGTGTCCGGCCACGCCGGGCAGCTTGTGCTCGGACGACTCGGGCAAAACACCGTCGCCATATGCCAAGGTCGGTCTCACTACTATGAGCGCGGCGACGCCACCGCCATGAAGCCCGTCATCAACACCCTGCAGGCAATCGGCTGTGAAACGCTATTGATTACGAATGCTGCAGGCAGCTTGCACCACAGCGCACCGCCGGGATCGGTCGTCATGACCAGTGATCATCTCAACTTCACGGGCATGTCGCCCCTGTTTGGCGACAGTGGCAATCAGCGCTTTGTGGACATGGTGGGCGCCTATGACACTGACCTGCGGCAACAGTTACAGGCAATGGCAGACGCGCGTGAGATACCGCTCAGTGAAGGTGTGTATATGTGGTTTAGTGGACCGCAGTTCGAGACGCCTGCGGAGATTCGCATGGCAGGCATCTTGGGCGCAGACACGGTGGGCATGTCTACCGTGCCGGAGGTGATTCTCGCCCGGGCACTGGGAATGCGAGTGGCGGCTTTGTCAGTGATTACGAACATGGCGGCTGGCCTCAGTGAGACGACCTTGAGTCATGAGCAAACGCTTGCCAATGCCCACCAGGGCGCCGCACATGTCAGTACCCTGCTGACCACCCTATTGCAGGATGTGACACTGTGAACAGAACGAAGGGCCGCTGATCACCTCAGCGGCCCACCGTATACTTATGCGGCTTTTGCGTCTGACTTTTTGAAGTAGTTCAGCCAGATACCGCTTAAAACCCAAGTATAGACGTAAGTCCCCACCACAATCAGTCCGAAAGCAACCGCAATATCACTTGCGCTGCCATTGAGCGAGAACTCGGGCACATACCCGAATAAGAACGGCGCCAAATACAGAAACTTCGCGAATTTAAACGCCACGAAGGCCGTGCGCCACATATTCGCTTTGGCAATGGTGGCCCCCGCAAACGCGGCGATGCAGACCGGCGGCGTGATGTTGGAATCTTGCGACAACCAGTACACAATCATGTGCGCGGCAATTTCGTTCACACCCAGATGAGTCAACGCCGGTACCGCGACGACGGCCGTGATCAAGTACGCTGCCGTGACCGGTACTCCCATGCCCAACACCAGCGACGCCAATGCAATGAACAAAATGGTCAGGTACAGCTTACCGTCGGCAAGTTCGATCACGATATCGGCAAAGGTCAGCATCAAACCGCTGAAGGTGAGCACACCAATGATGATGCCGATGACACCCAGCGTCGCACCAATTTGCAAGCTTGACTCGGTCCCTGCGCGTGCACTCTCAACCAGGCGTTTGGGCCCCATGCGCGTCTCGGCATTAAACCAGCTCACCACCACGCAAGTCGCGATACCCAGAACGGCGGAATACCCGGGCGAGTACCCGGACAACATAAAGATCGTAATCACCACCAGGGGCAACACGTAGAACCACTCTTTGCGCAGAATTTCTCCGGGTTTCTTATCGGATTTTTCTCCGACGATATTGTTCTTCTTCGCCTCAAAATGCACCATCATAAAGACACTAAAGAAGTACATAAACGCCGGGAAGATCGCGACCAACATGATTTGCGAATAAGGCACGCCCGTCAGCTCTGCCATGATAAAGCCACCCGCCCCCATAATCGGCGGCATAAACATCCCCCCGATAGATGCGGCGGGCTCAATGCCCCCTGCCACATGCGGTTTAAAGCCGGCTTTTTTCATCATGGGTATGGTGAAGGCGCCGGTGGAAACGGTGTTGGCAATCGCGCTGCCTGAAATCGATCCAAAAAAACCACTGGCAATCACCGACACTTTGCCGGGACCACCAATCTTGTGGCCGACAGCCGCCAGCGGAAAATCAATGAAAAAGCGTTGCGCACCGCTTTTCTCGAGGAAGGCCCCAAAGATCACAAACAAAACGATGTACGTCGCCAACACATTGGCCATGACGCCAAAGACACCGTCACTCTTGTAGAAGATATTGGTGCACAACAAGGGGAAAGTATCACCCGCGTGTTGCACGACTTCAGGAATCCACGACGATGCCCCAAAGACACCGTACAGCAGCATCAATGAGCCAATCACCACAAACACCGTCCCGACCACACGGCGAGCCACTTCTACCCCGATCAAGACGCCCACAACGGCAACGCTTTGGTCAAGCACGGTCTCAGCGCCGGAGCGGTAGTTGATCGCTTCAAAGTTCGCGATCCAATAGGCAATGCTCAGGGCTGCCAGCACCATCAGGACATAGTCCAGCACGCGCAACAAGCCATCTCCAGACTTGTAGAGCAAAAATACCAGTACGTACGTAATGATGACGTACACACCGCGGTGATACTGCGTTTCAGCGGGCTGAATGACCGCAGAATAAATATAAAAACCCACCAGGCACACGGCCAGCAAGTCAAAAAGAATTTTCTCAATCTTATTAAGATTGTCGTATAAGCCCATGCTCTCCCCCCACCACGAGTGGTCTATGCAGCCAATGGCTGATGAGCACGGTGATACCGCAACTCATCAGCCTGCCGGTAGTGCGTATAGAGAGGCCCCGCCCCGGGCACTAGCGGCCGGGACCTCCGTAAGAACGCGTTACGCAGCTTCAGAGCATGCCTTTTTCTTTCCAGAAGCGTTCAGCGCCAGGATGCAGCGGTGTGACGATGCCATTAACACCGGTCTCAATCGCCATCTCCTTAAAAGTCTTCTTTTGTTGCTTCATGTGCGCCAAGCCTTCATCGGTGTAAATGGTTGACAGCATTTCATACACGATGTCAGCAGACAGGTCAGCGTTCGCGACCCAAAGCGCAGAGTCTTGGAACGACGGCGTGGCTTCATCAACCCCTTTATACGTACCAGCCGGCACCTCGAGCTTGGAGAAGTAAGGGTACTCGTCGAAGAAACCGAGCGATTCCGCCTCAGCACCGAGATTAATCAGCTCAATGTCATTGGTTTGTGCCGCCATGATCACCGCACCGCTAGGAAACGCGGTAAACAGCCAAAAAGCGTCGAGCTGGTTATTACCAAACGCTTGCGCGGCATCGTTATATCCCATCGCGTTGCGCTCGACTTTGTCCCAGATACCCGCGTGGGAGAAGAACAGCTCACAGTTGGCAAATGCGCCTGAACCCGCGTTGCCGACACCGACTTTTTTGCCTTCGAGGTCCTTCAGGCTTTTGATGCCAGACCCTTTGCGCACAACCAGCTGCGCGGGCGCGCCATAGAGGTAAGACACCGCCAACACGTCCTCATAGTTTTTCGTGTCGTTTTTGAGCTTGCCATTACGCCCCAGGTAAACGTGGCCGGAATACACCACACCAAAGTGTGCTTTACCGCTGTTGACCTTGCGCAGGTTTTCTACCGAGCCGGCAGAAGACTGGGCACGCACGCGGAATTGCTTGGACGCCTTGACCGGGTCATATACCTGCACCGCGTTGGCAACAACCTGGAACGTGCCGCCAGCCGGCCCGCCACTGAACACCAGATTTTTCTTCGCGGCAAAAGCCGATCCGGTGGTCAAAGCCATGCCCGCCGAACAAATCAGAGCGGTCAACAAGCTCCGGCGTGAATATGTCATCATAGTATTTGCTCCCCTAACATTTATATGTCGTTTAAATACTGCTATTACTACAGCTATGGATACTTTTTTCGAGAAATCCGGAATTCCACTCTCCGCTCGCCCCACAATGGGTAGGCTCCTGTCGCAGATATTACGCCACTGGCCACTCATGTCACCACTGAGATCAAAGAAACAAAAAAAATTTATTATTCAGTCATTTACTGACAAACAAGCGAGACAGGGGCAACGCGGAATGTTCCCGAACTGTGAAAAATTTTTCACCCCACCCCCAACAAGTGTGAAAAAAATTACCCACTCAATTTGCTGCGTTGCAATGCGAGCCCGAGCGAAGCCGGCATGAGCGCCACCCGATCTCGAGCACGCAATGCCCTCATTGTTGCCGCGCTCACTCTCTTCATAGCGATGGTGGTGGGGGTGTACCACCTGCTGTTTGAGCGACTGCTGCACGACCTCAGGGATACCGAACACAACGCGCTCGAGCTGATCACGTCGAGCTTGCGCGGAGAGATCAAACGCTTTGAGATCCTCGGCAGCGTGCTGGCAACCAACCGCGAGCTGTTGCAGTTTTTGCGCGCAGAACCAACGGCGGAATCCGCCGTACACATCAATCGTAAACTGGAGGAGATCAATCGCTCCACAGGGGCACTCGACACGTATTTGCTCGACACCACCGGCAAAACCATCGCCGCCAGCAATTGGCGAAAGCCCATCAATTTCGTTGGCGAAAACTTCGCCTACCGTCCCTACTACCAACTCGCCATCAACGGACAAGCGGGCAACTTCTTCGCTATTGGCACGACCTCCAAAGAACGCGGTTTTTATGTCGCGACGCCCGTTCGGCACGGTCATCAACCCGTGGGCGTGGTGGTCATCAAAATTCGTGTGGAACATCTGGAACGGCTTTGGAAAGAGCAAAATCGCGCGCTATCATTGGTCGATGCCAACGGTGTTATCTTCATCAGCACGCAAACAAACTGGCGGTTGAAAACGCTACAGCCGCTTGACGACCAGGCGCTGAGTAGCATCCGCGAAACGCGCCAGTACCTCGATGCCGGCACGCTCAAGCTCCTGGACTACACCCGGCGCGACATCCTCAGCCCGACCGATACCATCGTCGAGATGGGCAGCGGTGCGGGTGAGCGCGCCGTGTATTTGCAGCTTGCCAGTGCGATGGAAGAAGCCAACTGGACGCTATTGCTGCATACGCGTATCAACGATGTACAACGCATCGCCTTGCTCGGGACGTTGGCCATCAGCTTTGGTATCGCCGGCGCCGTGATCATAGCGCTGGCCATTGTCTATCGACTGCGCAAGGCGAAGCGTCGGTTGGAGAACGAACAGCGCTATCGCAACACGCTCGAATCCGCCATTGCCGAGCGCACACGCGACCTGCAGCAGACCAACCAAGAACTGCTTCAAACGCAGCGAAAGCTGCTGCAGTCCGGTCGACTGGCGGCCATTGGTCGATTTTCGGCGGGTCTCAGTCACGAGATCAGCCAACCGCTCACTGCCTTGCATTCGTACATCAGCAATACCCAGCAATTGATCTCACTCGGGCGCTATGCAGACGCCGAGGAAAAGCTCTACAATATCGAGCACTTGGCCGACCGCATCGCGCTCATCATTCGCCAGCTTAAGATCTTTGTGCGTGGCGATGAACTCATTACCTCGCCGGTATCCGTGCGCAGTGCGGTGGCAGAGGCGCACACCATTATGCAAGACCGTATTGACAAGGCGGACGCATCTGTCGAGATCCGCTTCCCCAAAGGGGATGTGCACATCAATGGTGACGACATTCTGTTGCAGCAATTGTTTGTCAATTTAATCGCCAATGCCCTGGATGCAACCGCCGACATCGAGACACCCACCGTACTTATTGGTGTTGATGCACAGGATGAGCAGGTCACGTTGGAAGTCAGCGACAATGGCACTGGCGTGAGCGAATCGGATCTACCGAATATCTTTGACCCGTTTTTCTCCACCAAAACCATGGGGCGCGGCCTCGGCCTTGGGCTAACCATCGCCCAGGAAATCGTCAGTCGCTTTGGGGGTGAAATGTCAGCCAGCAACAATGCCAGTGGTGGCGCGCGCTTTCGCGTGCTCATCCCCGAATACCGGAGAACGACGCCATGACCCAGGTCATCCTGATTGACGACGAAGCGGAAATCCGCGCCAGCATGAAAGAATCGTTGGCACTCGCCGGCTTAAGCGTGCAAGACTTTGCCCACGCCAGCAAGGCATTACAAACGCTGGACCAAACATTTCCGGGCATTGTCGTGTCAGATGTGCGCATGCCTGACATGGATGGACTGGCCTTCTTGCGCAAGGCTGCTACCGTTGATGCTGACATTCCGGTGGTATTGATCACGGGCCACGGACATGTACGCATGGCCGTACGCGCTATTCGCGAGGGTGCTTACGACTTTATCGAAAAGCCCTTTCGCCCCGAAACCCTGATCACCGTCGTTAAACGCGCACTGGAAAAACGCCGCCTCACCCTTGAAAACCGCAAGCTGCGTGACCAACTGCTCCACACCACAGACTTGGCACGCGTGGTGATCGGCTCATCCGCCTCCATGGTGGCGCTGCGCGAGCAAATCAAGCGTTATGCCAATGCCGATGTCGACGTACTGATCTACGGCGAATCCGGCACCGGCAAGGAGCTGGTCGCCCGCTGCCTGCACGACATGAGCCCACGACGCAACCACAACTTTGTCCCCATCAATTGCGCTGCGATTCCCGGCACGCTCTCAGGCAGTGAATTCTTTGGCCACAGTCAAGGGGCCTTCACTGGCGCGCAATCGAAACGCATCGGCAAGTTTGAGTACGCAGACAAGGGTGTGGTCTTTTTGGATGAAATTGAAAGCATGCCGCTGGATCAACAGGCCGAGTTGCTGCGCGTGTTGCAAGAGCGCCGCGTGGTGCGCCTGGGCGATAATCGCGAAAAAGACATCGATATTCGCGTATTCTCCGCCGCCAAGTCAGACCTTGACAAAGAAGTGGAGAAAGGCACGTTTCGATCAGACTTGTATTTTCGGTTGGATGTCGTGAACTTACGCATTCCACCGTTGCGCGATCGCATAGAAGACGTACCGCTGCTGTTCCAGCACTTTCTGCATCAGCACGGGATCGAACACGGCGAAGAACCGCCCAGTATCTCGCCGGCTGTCTACGATCGCCTGTTAGCCCACAATTGGCCCGGCAATGTGCGCGAGCTGCAAAATAACGCTCGCCGGTATGCCTTAGGATTTGACGCGGGTGTCGGTAAGCCGGACGAACAGGCCGGGCATGACACCAACTCTCTGGGTGCACGAGTTGCAGTGTACGAAAGACGCCTCATTCAAAACGCCATCCAACAGTTTGGCGGCAATGTATCGAGCGCCGCCAAACACCTCGGCATATCACGGCGCACACTCTACAACAAACTGGGTCGCAAACAGACTGACGGGGACAAGCACTGACACCCTCCCCCCTACCAGGGGGGAGGAGTCTCATCACAGCGATGCATTGAGCGCCTTAACCACCCGCTTGCGCAACGCAAAAAAGGCCTCGCGGTGTTTGCTGATCAGGGCCGACTGCTCGGCATAACACTGGCCTAAAAAGAACACAAAGCCCTGACCATGGCTGTTAGCTTTGTCACTCAGCGCATAGTGACGGATGCGGCTGGCAGAATCGCAGGCATCCTGATGATCACCCAGTACCGTTTGCAGCTGCTTACAAACAGCAATCAAGTCGCTGTATTTGGCGTTGCCGGCATCCACCATCAAATCCAGCGCATAGCGCAATCGCTTCGCCTGGATACGCAGATCGTGTAACGCCTGTGCATCCACGGCAGTATCGAGGTTCGCCGCGTGCTTGCTGGTCTTTTTAATCTTCTTGCGCACCAGCGATTCGACCAGTTTGGCGGTGTCTTTTGCGCGGGTGCCATAGACATCGTGAATCAGGTCGGCGCGCTCCAGCCATGTCTTAAAACCGGCCACGAGTCGGGTGTAACGGTCACTGTGCAGGTTGCGGATCGCGCTATCCACCGCGTGATGTCGCAACACGGCGATGTCGCGCCGATAGCGTTGGTAATTGTCGGCATCGTGCTCGCTCGTCTGCTCGGCCTGCATCTGCAACCATTCAGCAAATACGTCCAGCTCTCGCACCGCGCCCAAGCGCTGACCCAGCCAGCGAAACTCGCCTTGCCAGTGGGCGACATCGGCGCGTGGCAAGACCGTGGAAAACAAGCGCAACGTTGAACGCATGCGTCGCACATTCACGCGCATTTGATGGATGCCTTCGGGGTCCATGTCTTCCAGGGCGACGCCTTGCCAGTATTCCATCAACGCAAGCTTATGCAGGATGTAACCACGCAGCAACCGGGTGGGGGTCTTGGCCTTGTTGAGCGGACGCTGCGCCATCTCGCTGGCACGCTGCGGCAAATAGCCGGTACCGTGCAAGATGCGGCGATACAGATTGCCACGGCTGGCGACCATATGAAACTGCGCGCTGAGCGCAGCACAAAAGGCATCTACGGCAGTGGATTGCGCGGGGTCACAGAGTAAGGACAGCTCCAGATAGTTCGCGCCCGCTACCTGG
This sequence comes from Gammaproteobacteria bacterium, assembly GCA_003511825.1. Taxonomy (GTDB): domain Bacteria; phylum Pseudomonadota; class Gammaproteobacteria; order Granulosicoccales; family Granulosicoccaceae; genus UBA7957. The sequence goes on from DOIU01000156.1 coordinate 16,766, forward strand.
CCCTGCGAACTGCGGTAATCGCAGGCTTGTATGCTATCGAGCATGGCGTAACGGACAGCGCCATTCAGCGAGACTTGATAATGCCGCCGATACGTCTTGGCTCGGTAGCACTGGGGCACGCGCGCGTCGCCTAACGCCGCCTTGAATCGCGCGGCCAGGGCGCCCGCCGGCAACTGGTCCCAAGACATATCGCACCACAGCACCGGTTCGTCGAAGGTTTCGCTCACGGTCGGTTCATCGACGCGCCCACTCGCCAGTG
>DOIU01000312.1 GCA_003511825.1 Gammaproteobacteria bacterium
TCACCATCATGATGCCGCACCCGGAGCGCGTGTTCCGCACGGTGACGAATTCATGGGCGCCGCAAGACTGGGGCGAAGCCGGGCCTTGGTTGCGCATGTTCCGCAACGCCCGTGTGTGGGTCGACTAATCCGGGTTGACGAGTCGCCCGATGCCACCCGCCTGCACGCGCAGCGGGTGGCTTACTCGTTGTCGTGATGAGCTACCACACTTGGCTTGTTGCCGTTGCCCAGTGAGATCGTGAGATCCACTGGCCGGCAGCAAACGCTGCAATCTTCAACGTAGTCTTGCTCTTGATCTAGCGAGCAATCGACCACCACTTCAAACGATTCCCAGCAGTAGGGGCATTGCACAGCCACAGCTTCAACTGCGTTCATGTCGCCTCCCTTGAGTGTGTGTTTTGTCGTTTGATTATGCGCTCAAAGTCGCACTCAAATCCAGCGTCAATTCCGTGTTTTTTGCCTCAATCAAGGCGTCGTGTGCGACCAGATCTATGCCAATTTTCCAGAGTGCGGCAATGGTACTCGCGTCAATCGTGCCCGAGACCAGAGAGAGCGTTTGCTGGCGGCGACATTGCTCGGCGAGGATATTGAGCGTGTCGTAGCTGTCGCGATCACTGTGGATATCGTCGACCAAGTATTGGCTGGGCGCCAGGTAGGTGATGGTGTTGCGGGATTGGTCAAACAGTTCGTGAGTGACCGTGGGGTCATCGTGTTCGGTGACGCAGATGCCACAGTTTAAGGAGGCCATGTGACGACAAAAAGTGCCGAAGGTCTCCGGGGCATCCAACGCGGCATCGGCGTCGAGTTGCAGGATAAGGCTGTTCGCCGGCAGGTGAAACTGCTGCACCACCTTCTCCAGCCAGGTGTAGAAGTCATGTTGCTGCAGCACATTGCCGAGCAAGGGGATAAAGACCTGCACATGGGGTTGGTGTTGTAATACTTGGCTGAGCTGGCGCGCGGTGTGAAAGATGATCCAGCGGTCAACGCTGGCGCTGAGTCCGGTCATTCTCACCGGATCACTGAAGGCTGACAGTGGCAGAGGCGCGTTTTGCTCATCGTGCAACTGCAATACCAAGCTGTAGCGGGACCAGCTATCGTTGCGCAAACGCACCACGGGGAGGCCGGCGAGGGTGAGGCGGTTATTGTTCAGCAGGGTTGACACACGACCCGCCCAGACATGGTCCACCATCTGGCTGCCTGGTACGTTCAAGAATTGCGTCAAATCGACGTGCACTGGTACCTTGGCGTCTTGGGCATGAACGAAGCTGCTTTTGAGTCGTGTGAGGGCGTGCTCAGCATCATCGCAGTGTCGGTCAACGACCACTGCGCTGACGCGACAGTGGGTGTCTCCGTGAAGCAAGCCGCCGAGGTTGCCGATGCAGCGACGCAGCTGGTCGGCAAGCTGCGCCGGTTCGCGACTGGCATCGCGCGAGCTGAGCAGGAGAAAGCTGTTGCCGCTGTAGCGCCCCAGCACATCGTTGGTATCAATCGTGGCGAGCAAGCGGTCGGCGGCGGCACGCATGCATTGGTCGGTGTACTCGGGTTTGTCCGGGCCAGTCTCCAGATGCACCAGAAACGCCAGATATTCGTCGCCACTCGTGCGCGCATGCTCAAGCACGGTGTCGAGCAAGGTCAGCATGTGGCTCTGGCTGAATACCTGCGTGACCGGGTCGTGGATCTTTTGGCGAGGCGCACGCGGCAGCGCCTGCGGTGATACCGACTCGATGACTTGCTCGTCGAGGATCATTTGTACCGCGTCCTCGTTGTCAAACACGCTGCGTTGCAATTGCGCATGGTAGCGAGTTAGCTCTTCGTCGGGTGTGATCAGGCTGAGCGTCAGCTGATGACGGTCGGCGTCGCCGGCGGTGAGCTGACGCAGGGCGTCGGTGATGGCTGTGCGGTCTTTGTCGTCGGGAATGACATCCAGTAGCGGCGTACTCTGCAAGGCCTCGAGCGACGCGTAACCCAGACGACGCAGATAGGCCGGGTTGGCGTACACATGGAAGCCATCGTGCACATAGGCCACGGCCTGACGGGTGCTTTGCAGCAGCACCATCAGTGGCTGTTGTGCTGCGTGGATGCGCGCTTCGACGGTTTGCAGACGCTGTTCTCTGGCTTGCGTTTGCAGGGTATGCAAGATCACATGGCGCACGTGATCTTGGTCATCGAGATAGGCGACATGGTCCGCGCCCTGGCCAATGAATGAGCCGAGCGCGGCATCGGTCGACGTGAGCAGAGCGATAAGCGGCGTCTGACGCGGATCTTGTGCTTGAGCCGGCAAGGTATCTTCGGCGCTGACCACATAGAGCGCAAGATCACTGCTTGCGTCTGCCAAGCGTGCAGAGAACGCATGACTGTCGTCGCAGTGTTGCACGTCCACGGCATAACCCAACGGCCGCACCAGGCTGGCGAGAGATTCTGCAGCATTCGGTGAATCGCAATGCATCAGCAGCGAAAGGGTTTGCATAGCCGACAATCGTGTCTCTGCGCTTCTAAAAAGTGTCTTGATTTTACACACAGCTCGCGCGAAATACAGCGTTGCGCATCGGCGACGCGGGCTGATGCGAGCCAAGCGAAGCATTCCACGCTATAATCCGGCCAGCCGATGCCGTGTCACGTCGCCCAGTGCGATCGTAGCGCGGGACGCTCTACCAATCATATGTGAATACTCGGGATTAAAGATTACTTATGGCGAGCTACAGTACCAACGAGTTCAGAGGTGGTTTGAAAATCATGCTGGACGGCGACCCTTACACGATTGTTGAAAACGAATTCGTCAAGCCCGGCAAAGGGCAGGCGTTCAATCGCGTTAAGGTCCGAAACCTCAAGACCGGCCGCGTGGTGGAAAAAACCTTCAAGTCAGGTGACTCGGTAGAAGCGGCCGACGTGATGGACACGGACATGCAGTACCTCTACACCGATGGCGAGTTTTGGCACTTTATGGACCCGCAAAGCTTTGAGCAGATTGCCGCGGATAAAGCGGCCGTGGGCGAGCAGGCGGTTTGGCTCAAAGAGCAAGACATGTGCGTGGTCACGTTGTGGAACGGCAGCCCCTTGAGCGTCACGCCGCCGAACTTCGTCGAACTCACCATCACCGAAACTGATCCGGGCGTGCGCGGCGATACCGCAACCGGCGGTACCAAGCCCGCTTACATGGAAACCGGTGCCGTGGTCAAGGTGCCGTTGTTCATTGAGCAAGGTGAAGTGATTCGATGCGACACGCGCAGCGGTGAATACGTCTCGCGCGTCAAAACTGACTGATACACCGGCCACCATGACGCCAGAATGGCGGCCATCGGCCGACCTCGCCATGCTGCGTGCGCGTGCGCGGCTGCTGCGCGACATTCGCCGCTATTTTGCAGAGGCCGGGGTGCTGGAGGTGGAAACGCCCGTGCTGTCGCAGGCGGCTGTTACCGACCCGGCCATCCACAGCATGCAGTTGGCTGAGCCGGTCGCCGGCTGTCGCTTTCTGCACACCTCGCCGGAGTTTCCGATGAAGCGGCTGCTGTGTGCGGGCACGGGCGATATTTACCAAATTTGCCGTGTGTTTCGCGGCGCCGAGCTTGGGCGGCATCACAATCCGGAATTTACCCTGCTGGAGTGGTATCGCCTGGGCTACGATATGCAGCGCTTGATGACGGATGTGGAGCAGTTGCTGCGCTCGGTGTTGCCGTCGACCATGACGCTCGGACCCAGCCGTTTTCTCAGCTATGAGCAGGCGATCTTTGAGGCGACCGGTCTGTCGTTGGCGCGCTTGGATATTGCCGCGATTCAAGACGCACTCAACACGGCTGGCGTGCCCTGTCCACCAGCAATGCCGAACGCGATAGACCCCTGGTTGGATCTGCTCATGTCGAGCGTGGTGACGCCGCAGTTCTCCGATGACCGCCTCACGTTTATCTATCACTATCCGGCATCGCAAGCGTCGTTGGCGCGCCTGAATCCTGACAACCCCTCCGTGGCGGAGCGCTTTGAGGTGTACATCGGACCGATGGAGCTGGGCAATGGTTTTCATGAGCTGCAAGATGCCGATGAGCAGCGCGCGCGCTTTCAATCAGATCTGGCGAAGCGCCAACAGTTGTCATTGCCTGCCATGCCAATGGACACGCATTTACTCGACGCCTTGGGCAGCGGTCTGCCGGACTGTGCCGGGGTTGCGGTTGGCTTGGATCGGGTGTTGATGGCGTTTTACACAAAAACGGAGATTGCTGACGTGATCAGCTTTGGAGCAGAGCGTGCCTGAAGTCTTACGCTGTCGTGATTTAGCCCCCGAGCACTTACAGGCCTTGTTTGCGGAGACACCCTTGCGCGTGTTGACCCAAGCGCCCGGCGAAACGATTACGGGCAGCTATTGGGGCGACGACGAAGCCGGGCTGGTCGGGCATACCCTCTATGTGCGCGCTGATACGCCGGTGCATTCAGCGTTGCACGAAGCCTGTCATTACTTGTGCATGGATGACGCGCGCCGGCAGCAGCTGGACACCGACGCCGGGGGTGACTATGACGAAGAAAACGGCGTGTGCTATTTGCAGATTCTGTTGGCGGACGGCTTGCCTGAGATGGGGCGCGATCGCATGTTCAGCGATATGGATGCCTGGGGTTATACCTTTCGGCTGGGCAGTGCACAGCGCTGGTTTGAGGATGATGCCGGCGACGCACAGCAATGGTTGCAGCAGAAGGGTTTGCTGCGCGCCGACGGTGGCGTGGTGTTGTCCGGTGTGTCGCCGGACGCACCGCGTTTATAGGTTCATCATTACGCGCACGTGGGCAGTTGCGCAGCGGCCGAGAATGTCCAGGTTATAGCCGCCCTCAAGCATGGAGACCATGCGTCCTTGGCAGTATTCATCCGCAACTGCGCAGAGCTTGCGCGTGACCCAGATATAGTCGTCGTCACTGAGATTAAACCCACCCATATCGTCGTCGCGGTGCGCGTCAAAGCCGGCGGAGACGAAGATCAGTTCAGGCTCAAAGTCTTTGATAGCCTTTAGCCATTTGTCTTGGACTGCAAAGCGAAACTCGGGGCTGCCGGTGCCGGCCGGCAGTGGCACATTCACCATCAGCTTTTCCATGGATTTGCCGGCATAGCCCGGGTAAAACGGGTGCTGGTAGGTCGAGCAAAATAGCGTGTGCGGGTTATGCGAGAGGATATCCTCGGTGCCGTTGCCGTGGTGGACGTCAAAGTCCACAATGGCCACGCGCTCAAGCTTGTGGTGCTCAATAGCGTGCAGCGCCGCCACCGCGATATTGTTAAAAAAGCAAAAGCCCATGGCTGTATTTTTTTCAGCATGATGACCGGGTGGGCGGACATTGCAAAATGCACGTTTCATCTCACCCGAGATCACCAGGTCGGTCGCAAAAATACCGGCGCCGGCTGAGCGCAGCGCGGCCTCCAGCGTATAGGGGTTCATCCAGGTATCGGGGTCCATATGCTGCAGGCCATCCAGTGGCGAGTTATTGAAGATCCCCTCGACATAGTCTTTGCCATGTGCCCGTTCAAGCTGGTGCACGTCGGCATTGGGGGCCTCGTAGTAGCGCAGAAAATCCATCAAGCCGCTGGCTGAAAGTTGGTCCTCTATCGCCCGCAGTCGTTGGGGGCACTCCGGATGGTGTTCAATCATCTCGTGGCGCAGGCAATCCGAGTGTGTGATGTAAGCTGTATGCAATTGAAATCCTCCCTAAGGAAAGTCAATTCACACCTTCAACGTGCAGGGTGAACGCTCGTGATTCGTTCGAGTGTGTGTTTCGATGAAGATGGTATTGGTGATTATTATTCGGATCGTTCATCTTTCTTATTATTTCGGATTCAGCGTCATAAAGCGGCTCCCTGGCGAGGCGCAGATGGGCGTTTCCCGCTGGGTTTGTCTGTCTCCGCAGACGAGTGCACTGAATCCGGAATAATGAGAGTGATGGACTAATAGCATTGTTTTACAAGTGTGCAACATTGTCCTTGATTTAAATCACATGCGACGTGTGAATTGCAAAAAAAATAGCCTATAAATTACCGTACTAGCCGGGTGTCTTGTTTGTAATTCCGGCAGCATTGCTGCACCGACGCAAAGGTATACACTGATGTTGATAATAAGCGATGCCGATGCGAAACCATAGGCAATGGCTGATGGGACGCAAAGTCGGTTTGATTCCGCTTCCACACGCAAGGTAAGGAACATGTCTGAGCACTATCTGAAATCGTTGTTTGATCCCTCGTCGGTGGTCCTTGTTGGTGCGAGTCGTCGCGAAGACTCGCCCGGTCGGGTGTTGCTGGAGCGCCTTCAGCAAGGTTTTACCGGCCAATTGCACTTGGTAAACCCCCATTATAGCGATATCGATGGGCATGTCTGCCATAAGAAAGTCAGTCGTCTCCCAGACGGCGACTACGATCTGGCTGTGGTAGTGACGCCTGGGCACACGGTGTTGTCTGTTATCCGCGAATGCGGGCAAAAAGGCATTGGTCATGTCTTGCTGCTGACGCGGGGTATCGGTCGCGTAGCGCGTGACGGTCGGCCCAGCAAGCGTGAGGTCTATGCGTGTGCGCGTGAAGCGGGTGTGCGCGTGATGGGGCCGCGTGCAGCTGGGATTATCCGCACCGGGTCGGGACTGAACGCAACCTACGCGGACAATCGCGTGTACGACGGCAAACTGGCTCTGGTTGCCAAATCCAGCACACTATGCAGCGCTGTACTTGACTGGGCTGAACTCAATCAAGTGGGTTTTTCCAGCGTGGTGTCTTACGGGACGGAGCTGGACATCAATATCGCTGACATTCTGGATTTTCTCGCCGACGACTTCCAAACTCGCAGCATTATTTTGCACATGGATGAGGTGGTGGATTCGCGTCGCTTTCTGAGTGCGGTGCGGGCCGCATCGAGCCGCAAACCCGTGGTCATCATGAAGTCTGCGCACGACGCGGGCAGCTATTGTGATGCGATCGCCAAGTCCACGGAAGTGCGCAAGATGGATGACGTTTTTCATGCTGCTATTTCCCGCGCCGGCCTGGTGCGTGTCTACACCTTCTCAAACCTGTTCGCGGCGGCGAGGACCTTATCCAATAATCTGCGCACCCATGGCTCACGCCTGGCGATCATCGCCAATGGTCGCGGCCCGGCGATGATGGCGACGGACCGTTGTCGTCATCTTAATATTTCAGTGCCGGCCTTGAGTGATGAACTCACCGAGGAGCTGGATAAATACCTGCACGTGTCATGGTCGCGCAAAAACCCGGTGGTGATGACGGATGGTTGTGATACCCCGGAACATGTCGAGCGCGCGGCAAAGGTGTTGTTGGCCTCGCGTGAAGTGGACGCCTTACTCGTGGTTTATGCGCCTGATCCGCGTACCGATCCCCTAGAGGCGGCTGAAGCCTTGGCCAAGGCCAGCAAGGGAAAACGCAAGCCTGTGTTAGCGGTGTGGATGGGTGAGTCGTCGGTCGAGGCGAGCCGGAAGTTGTTTATTGAACACGCCATTGCGGATTACCGAACGCCTGAAGCTGCTGTTGATGCTTTCAGTTTCTTAACCACCTACCATCGCAACCAACAGTTGTTGCTGCAGATTCCTTACCCGCTGAGCAAAAACAAGCGTCCTGATCTGGATGCGGCGCGCAAAATCATCCGAGGTAACTGGATAAATCAGCATGTCGTGCTGTCACAGATTGATTCCCGCTTGCTGTTAGAAGCGTTCCATATTGACTGCGCGGAGTCTTGGCGAGCGTCGTCGGAAGACGAGGCCGTCAACATCGCCGACGGTATCGGGTACCCGGTGGTGTTGAAGCTGGAGTCGCCAAACATCACCTACAAATCCGATGTCGGCGGTGTCAGGCTTGACGTGAGTAACGATGCGCAGCTGCGCGCCGAATACCGCGATATGCTGGAGACTGCCGCGCGCCTGCGGCCAGAGGCAGAGGTGAGTGGTGTGATCGTGAGCAAAATGCACGCACCGCGCAACGGACGTGAGCTCATGATCCGCATGATCAATGACCCGGCCTTTGGGCCCGTCATCAGCTTTGGCTCGGGCGGCACCCGTTCTCCAGTGTTGCGGGATCGAGCCATACAACTGCCGCCCCTCAACCGCTACCTGGCGAACGATTTGATCGACAAGACCTTGGTGTCCATGCTGCTTGACCAGTATCGCAATATGCCAGCCGCCAACCGAGACAAATTGGTCGACGTATTAATGCGCGTGTCTGAGATTGCCTGTGAGTTACCCGAGATTTTTGAGATGTCCATTAATCCGCTCATTCTCGACACCGAGCAGGCCGTGGTCACCGACGTGAAAGTGGTGATCCAAAAGGTGCGTCCGCAGACGCGCAGCTACCAGCATTTGGCGATACACCCCTATCCGGTCGAGTGGGTGCGTACCGTTGCCTTAAAAGACGATCGGCAGGTTGA
>DOIU01000315.1 GCA_003511825.1 Gammaproteobacteria bacterium
CTACTGGCGCTTGCCGATGAGCGTGATGTCGCTGTGATTGAAGATGACATCTACGCAGACGCCGCACTGGCGGCTGTGCCTGATTCCCTGAAGTCGCTGGACGGTGATGAGCGGGTAATTGTCTGCAGCTCGTTCTCAAAAACCTTGTCGCGGGATTTACGCTTGGGATGGGTGGTCGGCGGTCGCTGGCAATCGCAGATACAACGTCTAAAGCTGGTCACCCAATTGGCCAGCAGTCGATTTGTACAACAAGGTGTTGCCGAGTTTATTGCGGACGGTTCGTACACTCATCACTTACGCCGCTTGCGCAGCGATCTGCGCCAACGTCGAGACCAACTCGCCAGCGTCCTGTGCCGTTGGCCGCAGGCCGTGCGAGCGAGCATGCCGGAGGGCGGTCTATCGGTTTGGGTCGAGTTGCCGGAGCAGGTGGATACCTTAGACAGTTATTCACGCGCATTGGCGCAGGGCATCGTACTCACTCCCGGACCGCTGTTCTCGGTATCGGGCCAATTCCGTCATTGCTTGCGACTCAGCTTTGCACACCCCTGGAACGGCCGGAGATTGGATGCGCTAGATGCGTTACCAGAGGTGTTGGGCATGGCGTGATGCCTGGGCCAGGCATATTTATTCGGACGATTGGCCTGTCTGTTGGTTTGTTAATGTTGCGTTGAAGCATTTCACGTTTTTTTCACATTTGATTCACGCGAATTTTACCAAGCGCACGGGAACATCATTGCCATGTTCAGACGCAGCACTCTGCGTGTCGGTCTGACGACTTCTGCAACTGTGGAGTTATTCATGGGCAAGCAATCTCGGCTTCCCAGTGGTCGTGCTCATCGCTTATTTAAGCTGGGTAAGATCGCGGGCGGTGTCGCCACCTCGGTGTTGGGCAATCAGTTGGAACGTCGATGGCGAGGTGAGAAGACAACCCCGCTCGAATCGCTGCTAACGCCCGCGAATATGAGTCGGGTGGCAGAGCAATTATCGCAGATGCGCGGCGCCGCCATGAAGTTAGGCCAGCTGATGTCCATGGAAGGGGGCAATATTTTGCCGCGCGAGTTGTCGGCACTGCTGGCATCGTTGCGTAACAGCGCGCACTCAATGACCTCCGACGAACTCCACAGCGTGCTGATTGAAGAGCTTGGCACGGATTGGCGAGATCAGTTTGCTATCTTTAATGAACACCCCTTGGCAGCCGCATCCATCGGCCAGGTGCATCATGCGATTGACCTCTCAGGCCAGCAGATTGCCCTGAAAGTCCAATACCCCGGTGTCGCTGACAGTATCGACAGTGATATCGACAACGCAGTCAGCCTGGTGCGGCTTGGCCAAATCCTGCCGTCGGCAGTTGATTTGGAGCAACTGGTTGCCATCGCGAAAGCGCAATTGCATAGCGAGGCCGACTATCTGCTCGAAGCAAAGCGACTCAAAAGCTACGCGCGCCGTATTGCCGACGAACAGGGTCTGCATGTGCCAGACGTGTTCTCACAGCTGACGACTCAACGCATCCTCGCGATGACCTATCTGCCAGGCAGCAGTGTTGATAGCTTTGCGGATAGCGCTGACGACGCCCTCAGAAACTGGCTGATAGAAAGGCTGATATCGCTCACGGTAAAGGAGTTGTTTGTTTGGGGGCAGGTACAAAGCGATCCCAACTTTGCCAACTTCTTGTACGACACCGAGAAGCACAGCATCGGTCTGGTTGATTTCGGTGCCGTTATTCGCTTGAGCGCCGAGCAGATGGCGCATCTGAAAACATTACTGCTCGCCCTCGTGCGTGAAGACATCACGGCCATCAATGACCCCGCGTTTGCCTTGGGTTACATACAATCCGAAGACCCCTTCAATTATCGCATGGCCGTTATTGATTTATTGAAGACCGCAGCAGAACCCGCACAGACGCAAGGTCCTTATGCGTTTGCTAGCTCGGATCTGCCGCAGCGAATGGCCGAAAAGCTCTACCTCTTGCGCAAGCGCGACGACTACCAGCGCATACCCCCGGCGCAGATGCTGTTTTTACATCGCAAACTGGCCGGTATGTTTATGCTGGCGTCTCGCTTGCGCGCGCGGGTCGATGTTCATGCGATCATTCAGCAGACACTGCACGACGCCTGATCCTCGCCCACATTGCTTTGGGTTTTAGCGATGAGGGCGGGGTAGGCACACTCAGACCTGAGCGTGCCTTGATGGATCACGATTGTTCAATCCAATGATTCAATGAAGGTGGGAGTACCCGCTGACGTGATCGTGGGTGTTTGATCGCCCATCAAGGTGCCGCTGTAAGGATCATAGTAAAACAGTCCGGCGCCTGAGTCCGTATTGCGGGCGAATATGACTTTGTCCTTGTGGATCACTGTGCTGCCGGAGCTCCCTGTGGTGTAGGGTACGTCAATTTTCTCCAGTCGTTGGTTTCTCAGGTCCACTTTAAAGGCGACGTAGTTTTTGTCTTTTCGATAGTCGGGTGGATTACTGCTTAGGGCTTTCACCCAGAAGTTGCCATAGGCGATGCCGTCGCCAACATACCGGGGGCGGTACATATAGGAGACCTTGCCGCCGGGCACGTCGTCGCCCAGGTCAAGATCGGTAAAGGAGAAGAAATAGTCGGGATCAAATTCCTCGGTGCCGGCTTTGATACGCAGTACCCCCGCAGTCAGGTCTGGGTAGTAGCCCCAAGAGCCCAAATGGTTGACGTAAATATCGCCCAGCTCATCCATAAAGATGTCGCGCGCGCCGGTGTCCAGCGTGCCCACCATGCACGCACGATCATCCTGGAGGTGTTTTTCCACGGTGTCGGTTGCGACATCAATCATCAGAACAGAGGAGCCACCCTGGCAATAGAACGTTTCTAAGGTATCGACTTGGGCCAAGCCAAGGAACAGTTTGCCGTCGCGAATGACGCCGGCGGACGCATTGGGGTTGGTATCGCTATCACCGCCCAACGCATAGGGCGACAAGTCGATAGCACCGGTTTTTTCCATGGTGACAGGGTTGAAGATGACCAGCTCCGGGGAATTGTAGGTGGTCACATAAGCTTTGGTGTCATTGACAAAAATGATGTCATTGGCCCGCGCGTTCTCACCGGTCATAAATTCGCCGTCTTTGATGAACGTCGAACCGTTGTAAGCCCACTTGGTCACGGTGTCATCAATCGTCAGCCCGGTGGTGTAGACGGTCCCCTCGTGTGCGATGAGGCCAGAAAACGGGTGCAGTTCAGCGCCATTGAGGTTTGATATCTCGGTATCTTCCAGGCTGTTAACCGCCACCATAAAGCCCGTCGTCTCATCAATGCGGGTCATCATAACCAGATCCGGTGTACGGGTCTCGCTGCCGGGGTCTGGGTTGTTGGGGGCAGGGGCGGGGCTGTTGTCACTGTCGCTGCTGCACGCGGCTAACGCGAATGCCAGCGCAACAATCGGGATCAGATGCTCTCGTCTTAACATGGTCTATACCTTACTGCTTCAGAGTGATGGGTCGAGATGGTCTGGGCGCGCGTTTACCGAAGCCACGTGTATCGCAGGTTCAGGTGGTAGGTGCGGCCCATCAGCGGGTAATTAAAAACATCGGTGATGGCTTCGTCGGTGAGATTGCGCACCTCAAAGCCGACAATCATTTCGTCATTG
>DOIU01000229.1 GCA_003511825.1 Gammaproteobacteria bacterium
ACTGGCCAGCGTGCCATAGCTACCCGCATTGTGGTACCAAAACTCATCCCAGTCGCGCTGTTCATTCCCTGACTCCACAAGGTCGCCGGCAATCGCGATAAAATCCGGATGCCGGGATTGCATCACTTTCAGATTTTGATGATACCCTTCCGTCTGATCGACATGATACTGTCTGTCCCAATCGCCGTAGGGCTGAGACCAGCGGCGGGTTTTGCCTGTGGATTCAGGTTCGGTTTCAGAGTCTGCATATACGATAAAACGCACCGCCTGGTGATACTCAGGTGCCGTCCTAAAAGCGGCTTGAAACGTCTCGCCATCCTGGTAGACCTGATAAGAATAGTGCGACCCTGGTTGTAAGTCTTCCACCCTGACTCGGTGTAGATAGGGGGCTCCAGGATCCGTACCCTGAAAATGATTCTCGATCTCGTTGGCATGATACGCCAGATCGGCCGCTATGACCGGGGTGGAAAGATAGCTGCCGATGCCAGCAACACTCAGCGTACCGACTTTGGCATCGTCGGAAAACCACATAATAGTCATCGCTGTCGGGCTTGGATTCTGCACATAGGGCATCACCCGAAAATCTGCTTGGACATGGCCCGCGAACGCCGCCAGCATGAGTGGCGCAAGCATTTTGGGGGCTGAATAATGTGTGTCTGAAAACATCGTACGTCTCCTACCGCGTTTGAGTCAATTCAGGCGGAGGTTAAATGTCTCCTGTGACAACACTGTTTCCAAAATCACTCTCTGTGGGACTTTTCCGACTGCAAACGATCGAGCTTGTTGCCCCTGACCCACACCGCCAGGAGCAAGAACGTGCTCCATACCATCGAACGCTAGGCAAACAATCCAGCCGGTCCAACAGGCACGATGCCGGTCGGATTCAAAGCCTCAATCGAGTAGTAACCGGCTTTGATATGATCGATACTGACCGTCTCTGCAATGCCCGGCAGGTCATAAATCCGCTGCATATAGGCACACGTCTGCGGATAGTCGCGAAGCGGCCGGAGGTTGGTTTTAAACAAGCTGTAGTACGCGGCATCAAAGCGCACTAAGGTGACGAACGCACGGATATCAGACTCAGTCAATTGATCGCCGACCAAATAGTCACTGGAGGCCAGGCGATCTTCGATATAGTCCAGGCTTGTAAAAACATCCGAAACTGCAGCATCGTACGCCGATTGCGTGGTCGCAAAACCCGCACGGTAAACGCCGTTATTAAAGGGCTCATAAAGTCGCTCGTTCACGGCATCGATGTCAGCCGCCAAGGCCTGTGGATAGAGATCAAAGCGATCATCGGCCAAGGCACCAAAGCCTCTGTTGAGCATGCGCACGATGTCGGCTGATTCGTTATTGACGATGGTTTCTCGATGCGTGTCCCACAAAACGGGAATAGTAATTTGGCCGGTATACTGTGGGTTGGCTTTTTGGTAGAGCTGGTACACATACTCAACACCATTAACGGTATCGTCCGTCGCCCCCGGAAACCCGCCGAAGCGCCAAACTTTTTTACCAAGCCTGGGGTTAACGACAGAGACTGAAATCACTGACTCCAGGCCCTTTAGCGTCCGCGCCATGAGGGTACGGCTGGCCCACGGGCAGATCAACCCGACATAGAGATGGTAGCGTCCTGGTTCCGCTTTAAACCCACTGCTGCCATCCACGCTAATCCAATCTCTGAACACCGATCCTTGTCGTACAAAACCACCCTCTTCGTCCGTAGCCTGCACCGGGTGGAAATCTTTTGCCCATTGCCCGTTAACTAACATCATCTCACCTGTATTGTTCTGTCGACTGTCACCTGTTCGTGACGCCAGAAAAAAGGGGTCAGCGCGGATACACGCTGCACCTGATCACCCTTAAGCCGCACCCATCAAGCGGTTTTCTGTGCAGCGCGCGTTTCGCGTTTGCCCAAACGCGCACTCAGGCTAAATGCGCCATCGCCCAAGAAGGCTTGCGCCAGCGAGGCCGCGATCAAGAACAGCGGGTATTCCCAACCCCCACCCTCATTCGAGAACTGCCAGCCACTCGCGCCGTGTACCAGGACAATCGAACCGACCAGGATCGGAATCAGCGCCAGCGCGACCCAGCGTGTTTGGTAGCCCACCAGCAGTAACATGCCGCCCACCAGCTCGGCGGCGATGGTCGGATAAGCGAGAAAACCAGGTAGCCCGAGGGAGGCGAAAAAGCCAGCCGTGCCGGCAGGCGTAAAGACCAGTATTTTCAGGAGTGCATGGGCAATAAACATCGTACCCAGTGCTGTTCGTAAGATCGATGCGCCATAGGCGCTGGTGTTGTCTGCGTGTGTCATGGTGTATCTCCAAGGTTTGTCATCAGTGAAGACAAGTATGGTTTTTAGACTTGACGTTGACAATGCAGTGGTTTATAGAATATCTGTAAACAAATCATTGACAATAGACAACGATGGATAGACTCACCTGTATGAGAGCCTTTGTCGCTGTGGTGGAATCAGGCGGTTTTACCCAAGCTGCGCGTCGCATCGGCCACTCCAAGGCATTGATCAGTAAATACGTCGGGCAGCTGGAAACGGCGCTGGATATACGGCTGTTGCACCGGACGACACGGCGAGTCACCACCACGACCCTCGGTCAGGCCTACTATGAACGCTGCCGGGTGCTGTTAGAGGATCTGGATGATCTTGAAGCCTCTGTCCAGTCGCAGCAGACACGCCCTCGTGGCGTGTTAAAGATCAATGCACCGATCTCGTTTGCAGAGATTTGCCTCACCCCGATACTGGCCGAATATAGCCGACGCTACCCCGATGTCACGATGGCGCTGGACATGACCGATCGCTTCGTCGACCTGGTCGAAGAAGGTGTGGATCTGGCCATCCGCATTGGAGACTTAACCGACTCCTCACTGGTGGCACGCCGATTGGGCAGCACGTCCATGATTCCCTGTGCCAGCCCTGCATACCTGGCGCAATTTGGCGAACCCAACACACCGGGCGAACTCTCACAGCATCAGTGCGTGATAGACACCAATAATCCGTCGCGCGGACATTGGTGGATTGGGAGTGAAGAAGGCGTGCGTGTGCCGGTGGATGGTCCTATCAAGCTCAACAGCGCGCGCGCCGTGCGGGAATTGGTTGTATCAGGCCAGGGAATTGGGCTACTGCCCTCATTTGTCGTCGCGGAGGATATACAAGACGGAACGCTGCGCAAGCTCTTTAGCAAGAGCGATACGGAGTCTTTCGGCGTCTTTGCCCTTTACACCCACCGGAAACAAATCTCCGCAAAGGTCAGGCTTTTTATCGCACTATTGCAAGAGCAATTGATCATTCGTTGAAGCCACTCTCTGCGGCTTTGGATGCCGGCCGGGAATCTCCCCGGCCGACGCGCCATCGCGATCAGAGGTTGATCGTGGTGTTGGCGTTGATGTTGTCGTCACCGCCACTGCCTGAGACTGCTGCGTTACCTTGAGACTGGTTCTGGTTAACCATCTGAGTGGCCGTACCCATGGAGCTGGCCAATCCGCCCATGCTTTCCAGGACGCCGGCGCCTCCGGAGGCTATGGAGTTAAGGTCTTGCGCACTCATGTTGCCCTGCGCGCCCATGTTTGATTGCAAAATATCGCCACCTGATTTGTCTGCCATTGTCTTTCTCCGATTACTGTGAATAAAAAGTTGTTGGTTGTTTGTCTGAGGACCCTGCGTCGCTCTGGTGACTATAGTGCGCTTGTCAGCGGGGAGAATCTGTCGATGGAGAACGCCGGTTTGGTGAAAAATTACCCGGCGCGGTCGAATATGCCGATGGACACAATGGAAGCTGCATAAATCCTGATCTCCCCCCCAACGTGGAGAGGAGATCAAGAACGGACGGACCGACGTTCGTCTTAGAAGCTGTAGCGGAACGTCAGCGTCGCATGACGTGCCTCTCCCGGCAAGCCTCCCAAGAACATCGCTTTTTGGTAGTAGGTCTCATCAAACAGATTTTCGATGTTCAATTGCAGCCCCCAGTTTTCTGTGTCGTAGGCGATGCCCGCATCCCACACAGTATAGGAGGGCAAGTACGCGCTCGGAATGCCAAAGGCTGTCGACTCAATTGAACGCTTACTCACGTAGCGCGTGCCCAGGCTGAACTGCAAGGGGTTGGGGAGTTTTGCCGTTTCTAGACTGTAGTGCGTCCACAGGCTGGCAAAGTTTCTTGCGGCCCCCTTGCTCAGGCCAAGATTTTCATCGCTGCGAATGGTCTCTGCGTCTTGGTAGGTATAATTCAGATTCACCGACCAGTGCTGGAGTAACGCAACATTCAGGTCCAGCTCACCCCCGCGTGTGCGATCCTCGTCATCGTAAAAGTACTTCGGCACATCAATGTTAAATTCGGGATCTTCCTCATTGTCATTGTACAATGGATTGCTCCGTCGCAGATTTGTCCGTGACGTTTCAAATGCAACTAATGACCCCATCAGCCGACCATTGAATCCTGTGACGCGAATGCCCACGTCCAACGATTGAGACTCGGAGTCAGGACGATCGTCTTCACCGGTCACAGAACCGAGAATGCTGTATGCCGTGCGCCCCTGCGCAACATTCATAAAACTCGCCACATGGGGTGTGAATCGATAGTTCAAGCCCACGTTGTAACCGTAGCCGTTGTCTTTGGTATCAGCTTCGGGAGTCACCTCCGGTGAACGATCGGTACCCTTGTGTTGGTAGTCTTGTGAAATCGTGCTGTGCGACAGGCCCAATCGCGCGGTCAACGCGTCGGTGAGATACAGAATCTCCTGCAAACCGATACCATACGCACTGACACCCTTGTCGTAGTTGCTGCGCAGGGTGTGATCATAGTCAGTGAATTTTCCCGTCGGCCAGTTCGGGTTATTGATGTCTAGGATATAGGGCAAGGGATTGTCCCCAGTGCTCCCATCAGCATCGTAGGCAGACCAGGACTTCACAGACATCTCCCGTTCTTCAACATTGAGGCTCAACAAATGCTCACCTCTGAGACGTTCGCCGCGCCAAGCGCTTTTTAAATCGGCAAAGTATTGCAGCCCTTCTTCACTGCTGACCTGCCAGCGATATTCCTGCCGTCGAGCGGCAAACGGATACAGAACGCCATCAATCACCAGTGGCGCGCGCGGGTCCGCATTGATCTCGTCTCGGCGATCCCAGTAGATGTAATTAAACGCACCGGTCTGGCGGATGAAATCGGAGTCATACTGGCGGTACTGCACTTGCTGTGTCAGCATTGTATTTTCAGAGATAGCCCAGTCATGACGGATCTTAAGACGCGTTTCCTCACCCTCATTGGGTTCAGACAACGGTGAGATCAGGCCTGTATCACCAAGATCATAGGGCTCACGACCATCGTTATTGGCGATGGAGTTTGCCAACTCATCGCGCTGATCGTCCGTGAGTTGAATACCGAGGTCTCCGTCACCATCAGCGTCCGAATCGTTCACCAGGTCATCGCCAGTGATCGTACGTTACGGTTAATCGACGGCGATACCGTGCGTATGGTCGGGACCGGCGACGCGACATTAGATGTCACCGACGCTATGCACGCCTTTGCTCTATCGACTATGGCGCAATGCAAGGGATTGTCAGGGTATATCTTAAAAAAGGGTTCACCCAGTTGCGGTATGGAGCGGGTCAAGATCTATAGCAACAAAGGCATTCCCCGCAACGACGGGCGTGGCCTGTTTGCCGAAACACTGCTTACCACTTACCCCAACCTACCCGTGGAAGAAGAAGGTCGTCTCAACGATAACCGCTTGCGGGAGAATTTTATTCAGCGTGTCTACGTCTACCATCGTTGGCTCAGACTGTGCGCTGACGGTTTGAGTGTCGGCGGGCTGGTTGAATTCCATGCACAACACAAGTTCATGTTGCTGGCACACGATGAAGCCGCCTATCGCGCACTCGGCCCCATCGTTGCTGGCGCGCGGGCAGACACCTTGGAGAAGAGTGCCGAATCCTACATTTCGCGGCTAATGGCTGCACTCAAAAGGCCGGCCACGCGCAAGCGACATACGAATGTCCTGATGCACATTGCCGGCTTTGTGAAGAAATCACTGAGTACTGATGATAAACGTGAGTTGGGGCAGCTGCTGGATCAGTACCGCACAGGTCTGGTGCCTCTCATCGTCCCAATGACCTTACTGCGCCATCACCTGCGCAAAGCGCCCAATGCGTACCTCAATCGGCAGTACTATTTGCAACCCTACCCGGAAGACTTAATGCTGAGGAATTTCGTGTAGACAGACAATGCAAGCACGCTACAGCATGCCACCAGAAACCGCTGACACTGCCTGACCCGCCGATGTGTGCACCGGCACTCGGCTGGTCACCAAATGCACGGCCAAGGCGAATTGGTCACCAATCGGCATTGCGCCGGCAGCGAGCAAGGCATCGCCATAATCAACAGACATACGACCTCCCACAAACACCGGGCATGATAGGGCTGCGGTAAAGTGGCCAATGTTCGCGACAATCTCCTGATCATCACTTTCCGCGCCACCTGATAATACCACTCCGCTGGCGTGGCAGCGCTCCACCACGGGTAAGATGGGCTCCAACGGCATATCACTGCCTAAATACACCAAACGATACCCTCGGCCCAAAGCCGCCAGGGCGAACATCAGAGTACCGATTTCGTGGCGATGCCCCGGCAAGCAGGCCACCACCAGGACATTCCCGGTAGCGTGCGCAGCCGCATGGTGTAAGCGTGCACCGAGTTTATTCCTCAGCCAGGCCAAGAAAAAATGCTCTTCGGCAACACCGGCATCGCGCTGATGCCAACGCTCACCCAAGGCCTGCAACACGGGCTCAATCAAATCACGGGAGACCAGATCAATGGGGTATAGAGACGACGCGTCGTTGTACACGGCGTCTAATTGCTGCTGATTAAACTGCTCAATCGCACGC
The DNA here is from genome assembly GCA_003511825.1 of Gammaproteobacteria bacterium. Taxonomy (GTDB): domain Bacteria; phylum Pseudomonadota; class Gammaproteobacteria; order Granulosicoccales; family Granulosicoccaceae; genus UBA7957. The sequence goes on from DOIU01000229.1 coordinate 6,890, forward strand.
AACATCCGCGCGCTGTACAGAGACCATTGGCCGGCACCGATGCCCGCGTCTTGCGCGATGCTGTTGGCATCCGCTGAACGCTCTGGCTCGCTGGGCAATGCCTCGGCCGGGGGTTCTGACAGCACGCGGCGCGCAACCTCGCTGATGGCATGTCCTTGCTTCAGTAGCGTCAGCACTTGCTCGACCAAGCGCACGTCCTGATCTGAGTACAAGCGATGCCCCTTGGGCGTGCGCTCTGGCTTGAGCAAGCCATAGCGACGCTCCCAGGCGCGCAATGTGGTGGGGGCAACGCCGGTTCTCTCCGCGAGTTTACGGATAGGAAAGCGCAGGGCCGATGTGGTTTTGTCCATGCCATTACACCAAAATATGACCGTTTTATTATACAACACAGCCCTGTTTGTGCAATTTTAAGACCTAAGTTAGACAACAACGCGGCATGACTGCCACAAATCCGTGTACGATAGGCCGTCGTGACGAGAGCCTCTAAGGTGCCAGCGTAATCAACGAAGCATAGACAAAGGGATTGGCTTCTACCCCTTGGGTAGACAGCGACAACTGCGCCTTCGCGCGGATCTTGTAGGGTCGGTTTTCGGCCGTGTCAGGCAGGAGGCCTGTCGCTTCGAGCAAGAGCGATTCCGGCGACGGCAGTGAGGAGTCTGGCAAATGCTTGCGTCGATAGTCGCCCGGTAGCAGCGAGCCGTCGGACTCCAGCCAACCGCCGGCGATGAAAAAGCGCTCCCACGCCTGACGCGTCATCTGCTCGCCGAGCCGGCTCGCCTGCGGGTCACCTGCCACTGCGCCCCACTGCTGCAAACTCAACGCAACAGCGGCATAGCCACCGAGCGTTGCCGGTGCCTTGCGCAATGCAGAGCGGTAAAGCGTGTCACCGTTCGTCAAGCCGATCAAGAACCGACTCAACCCCTTGCCGTCTTCACGCAGCGCAGGCGCCACATCGTAAATCTTGGCAAACGCGGACAATAGCAGGCCGTTCCAATGTGCGAGCCGTTTGTCATCGCGCGGTAGCACGCGATGGCGCGTACGCCAGGCATGCAGCTTCTCAGCAGCGTCCGCCAACGCAGCACGCACCTCGGCCGGTGAACGCTTCGGATTTTGCGCCAAGGCGGTCAGATCCAACACCCGATGCGGCAAAACACCCCCTTCCAAATCTGCCGGGCGGGTCATGCCCCAGGCTTGGTTCACCAGCTCCAACGCCTCGGGTGTGAGGATGCCACGCAAGACGTCCTACTCAAACAGGTAAAAGCCCCCTTCCACATCCTGGTCATCAATGGCTGACAAGCTGCTGATAAATCCGCCGCCCTGCGCCCGCATATCGCGCCCCACAAAGGTAAGGGTCTGGATCGCCGTCTCGCGGTAATCCTCGCGCGCGTATTGCACCGATGCCTCCATAAACAGCTCGGCCAAAAGTGCATTGGTGTAGAGCATTTTCTCAAAGTGCGGCGTTTCCCAGCCCGGGTCCACGGTGTAGCGGAAAAAGCCACCACTGATCTGATCGTGCAGACCGACATTTTGCATCTGATCCAGCGTCAGCTGGAGATAGTCATCAATATCCTCCCGTCGCTCACGCCGATTCAGCCGCAATAAGCTGCGCAGCTGCATCGCCATCGGGAATTTGTTCTGCTGACCAAAGCCCCCTTCTAGCTTATCCGCCTGCTGTTGCAGCTGCGCGAGCAAGGCGCCACGATTCGCCCCGAGAGAAGACGCTGTGCCCTTCTGGTCACTGGCATTGGCGCCTCGCGCCATCTGGGCATGCATATCCCTGGCGTCTTGACGCAATCTGTCGGGCTCGCTCTGCCAATACTGTGCAATCCGCCGCAACGCATCGTTGAAGTGCGCCTTCGGCAAATAGGTTGCCCCGGTCAGTGGATAGCCCTCAGGGGTGAGGATCACGTTCAGCGGCCAGCCAGCCCGACCCAAGGTCGCCTGAACAAAATCAATCAAGCGCTTGTCGAGCACCGGATGCAGCTCGCGATCCACTTTTACCGGGACAAAATGCGTGTTCAGCTGCTCGGCAATCGCCGCATCGGCAAAGCTCTCTCGCTGCATCACATGGCACCAATGACAAGAAAAATACCCCACTGACACAAACAGCAGCTTATTCTGCTGCTGCGCCAGATTGAGTGTGCTCGCCTGCCACTCACGCCATGCCACCGGATCATCGCCGTGCAAGGCCAAGTAAGGCGACGGGTGGTTTTTTAAGGTATTGGACTGTGCGGGGGCCGCGACGACCAGCAGTAAAAGCATGACAGCGCGCAATAGCATACGGGCGATTTCCGGGGAGACGGGGTTGCGGCAATGGACCGTAGACACGCGAAAAGGTTCCGCAGGCTGTATCCCCGCTGCACAGTTTCAGTGCGCAAAAAGATGACGCTATAATGTCCAGCTCAAAACGCCTTGCGCCAAGCGCACGGCACCCGCGAACTTACGAGGTGTCAGTGGCGATCAGGCGACGCAAACCATCAGCAGGAGATCACACCTTGAGTCAATTCACTTTTGCGCCGATGCCCGATGAGAACGGCTATTTTGGCGAGTACGGTGGGCAAATCATCCCACCCGAGCTGAAAACCATCATGGACGAAATCAATGCGGCCTATGACGAAATCCGGCAGTCGCCCGCGTTTATTCAAGAGTTGGATCTGCTGTTCCAAGACTATGTCGGTCGCCCCAGCCCGGTCTATCACGCCAAACGCCTGAGCGACAAACTCGGCGGCGCACAGATTTACCTCAAGCGCGAAGACCTCAACC
>DOIU01000492.1:0-198 GCA_003511825.1 Gammaproteobacteria bacterium
AAATACGATGGTGCTGCCCTCGTACTTCATCTAGGGTATAGCCGGTTGCAGCGAGGAAGTTTTGGTTAGCCGTGATAATGTGGCCAGTTAGATCGAACTCGATCACGGCCTGCGCGCCGTCGATAGCTCGCACTTTACTCTCGTAGTCAGCATCACGTTGCTTTTGTTCGGTCACGTCCGTGGCGAACTTCACCACAC
>DOIU01000492.1:519-9034 GCA_003511825.1 Gammaproteobacteria bacterium
TCCGTGGCGAACTTCACCACACCACGCAGATTGCCTTCGGCGTCAAGCACAGGGTTATAGGAGGCATTAATCCAGATGTCGCTGCCGTCTTTGGCAATGCGTTTGTAGACGTCTGCTTTGCGTTCGCCTGCAGCGAGCTCTTGCCAGAACGTCGCGTATTGCTAAGATTTTGCGTAGGCCGGTTCGCAGAAGATACGATGATGTTTTCCTCGGATTTCCTTCAGCGTATAGCCGGTTGCCGCGAGGAAGTTCTGGTTAGCGGTGATAATGTGGCCAGTGAGGTCGAACTCGATAACGGCCTGGGCGCCATCAATGGCTTTCACTTTACTTTCGTAATCAGCATCACGCCGCTTTTGTTCGGTCACATCCGTGGCGAACTTCACCACACCGATGATTTCACCGTCGCTAAAGATCGGGTTATAGGAGGCATTGATCCAAACGTCACTGCCGTCTTTAGCGAGTCGCATATAAACACCGGTGAGGTGCTCTCCCGTGCGCAATGTCTCCCAAAAACGCTCATACTCTGGGCTATCCGCGTAGTCAGGTTCGCAAAACATGCGATGGTGCTGGCCAACGATTTCCTCAAGTTGATAGCCGGTTGTAGCGAGGAAGTTCTCATTGGCATCGACGATGTTGCCGTCAACGTCAAATTCGATAATGGCCTGGGCAGCGTCTAATGCTGCCAGCATGCTTTGAGGGTTTTGCCATTGCTTGTAAATCGGTTCGTATTGGGAGGGACAGGTTTCGTTCTGATTGGCTTCCATGCCAAATTCCTCTCATAGTGTTTTTTGCGCGCTTTGCTTGCGATGTTCCTGTGGCGCGAGTCCTTGAGGTAATGTCAGTCGTTTATGTATCCCCGCATCCCAGGTATGCGAAACGTTGCCAACTGCGCGCCGATCCTATGGGTGTTACCTTTCTTACTATCGGCGTTGTGTATGATTAGTGGAGGGAAATATTACGAGAACGTCAATCCAGATGGTGACTGCGTGAATGATCAAATAAAACAATGATATAGGGTACGCCGTTGATGTGCGGCGTACCCTGTGCTCAACGGCTGGTCACTATTGTGTGGCGGCCTTCGCAAAGTTACCGAGTGCGCCAGCAACCTTCTTCAGAACCTTGTCGCAGCCACTAACGCTGTGTCGCGCCGCCAGGTAGTCAGGGCTGTTATACGACAGCCAGACTTTGCCGGAGGCATCCTCGTGAATCAGCGCTTTCTGCGGCAAATCAATGGCGGCCGACTGCGCGCAGTTCATCAAGGGTGTTCCGACCTTGGGATTTCCGAAGATGACGACTTGCGTAGGGCGCAGTGACAAACCAGCTTTTTCAGCGCCTTGACTGTGGTCGATGCGTGCAAAAACGGTCATGCCTTTGGCGTTCAATGCATTTTCGAGTTTATCAGCGGTTGCGGCGACAGAATGTTGGCTCGGTACTGACACCAGCCCATCGGCAGCATGTGCGAGCTGGGTGCAAAGCAACAGGGCCGCGATGGCCGGTAATCTCATGGACATAGGTTACTCCTTGGGTAGGGTGGTGGTGATTAAGGCTCGGCTGCGCATATCGCAGACGGCCTTTAGATAGTCACAGAATGACTAAGTTCCGGGCTTTCTTATGAGATATATTACACGCCCGATACGTCGGCTATCATCAGCTATTGATTCACCTGCTGACATGGAACCCTTGTATGAAGAATACGCGACCTCCCGCCTCAATGATGTTGTCTCTATTCGTCGGCCTATTGTGGGGTGTTAGCGCCCACAGTCAGGAGGCAGACTCGGATGCTCAAGCGCTGGAACCGCCGGTGTCTCAGCTCACCGCAGATGCGCAGAAGCTGTTGGATGCTGTTCAGCAGCGCGTGACCAATATCAACACGGACGAACTGAAAGCGTTGCTTGAAGCAGAGCCTCTGACCCAACTCATCGATGTACGCACCCCTAGCGAGATCGCCCTCTATGGCGGGAGTATTGACGCGCCGCGTCATCGCAATCTCACGCGCGGCTGGCTCGACTTGCAGATTGGTGGAATCATCCCCGATAAAGACACACCGATCGTGGTCTATTGCGGGGTGAATCAGCGCAGCCCGATGGCTGCTGAGAGTTTGATGCAGCGGGGATATACCCAGGTCAAAAACTACCAAGATGGCTTTTATGCCTGGAAGGCAGCGGGGCTGCCGGTTGATGTTGCTGACGAGGCCATTAGCTCGTTTCTCTACAGTATGCCCGTTGAGGTCATCCCGGGTGTTTGGTCAGCCATCGGTGCAACCGCGCCACCGACCTACGAAAACAGTGGGCACAATAACAATCTCTCGTTTGTGATCACCGACGACGGAGTTGTGGTGGTGAATGCCGGTGAGAGCTACCTCCTGGCTAAGTCTCTGCATGACGAAATTCGCAAGCACACAGATCAGCCTGTGAAGTACGTGGTGTTGGAAAACGGGCAAGGGCATGCGATGCTGGGTTCCAACTATTGGCAAGAGCAAGGGGCTAAAGTTGTAATTCACAAAGACGCTTGGCACGAAGTGGAGGAACGTCGTGAGCAAATGATGGAACGTATCCGTCCGCGTCGGGACAAGAACTTTCGCACGCAAGTTATTCAGCCTGACATCATCATGGAAGAAGACAGTCTGAACCTGACCCTAGGATCTTGGAAAATAGACGTTGTGCGACTCGGGCCGGCGCACAGCCCGGGGGACATCAGCGTGTGGTTGCCCGAGAAAAAGCTCATTATTACCGGCGATCTCGTTTTTCACGAGCGCTTGTTACCCGTCTTTGAAGAGACGGATACCGGTGGTTGGATAGAAACCTGGGAGGCGTTTGAGGGGCTGGGCGCGGAGTATTTTATTCCTGGACATGGTCATCCAACAACAGATATAGGCGTACTGACCCGTTACACACATGACTATCTTGTCTTCATGCGCGAAAAGATCGGCGCGATTATTGATGATGGCGGCTCTTTGGATGATGCCTACCGGATTGATCAATCGGCTTATGCTCACCTTGACACCTTTGATGAACTTGCCTTGCGCAATGCCGGGATGATTTTCAGAGCGATGGAGTTTGAGTGACCATTGACACATTCGGCGTGTAGCGTGCAAGGATGACTGAACGTGGTGCACCCTTGCACGCGGGCTAGCGGTCACCGGACTGAGCGCTAGCCCGCAGATGGCTAACTAGATACCTGGGAGTGCAACCGGCATCAGCAGCGCAAAGCCGGTGCCTAAGCTGTAACCGATGGTGGCGCCGATCAGGACGTCGCTGGGGTAGTGGAGACCCAAGACCAATCGCGACAGAGCAACAAGCAACGCGAATGGGACCACCAGCACCGACCAAGCCGGAAAGAAATGCAACAGCGCCACCGAAAAACCCACTGCGTGCAATGTGTGCCCTGACGGGAAGGAAAATTGATCCAATGCTCGCACGCCTTGCATGACCTTCTCCTCGTAATGGTAGGGACGCTTGCGTTTGGTGGAGGACTTCATCAATTTGTAAATGATCAGTCCGGTCAGGCCCGTTAACCCCATCGTCAGTGCTGGAACCAGTCCCGCGCGACCATAAAGGATGGGCAGCAGCGCCATAATCGTGTACCAGAACACGCCATCACCCAAGCGGCTGATCACTCGGAAAAACCGATTGATCATATGCTGCCGATTAACGCGGTTAAAAAAGACGCACAGCGGAATTTCGTAGTCGTTGATGCGGGCTAACGCGATTTTCATGGGTCATCACCTCGTTTTGCCGAGAACAGACTCAATCAGGCCGGCGAGCGATCGGTACACGCTCTCCCAGCTGTGTTCCATGATGGAGAAGCGCGCGTAGTTGCCAATAGAAGTCCGCAATCCTGGGTTTGCGGCTAAATCCATCGCAGCTTTGATAAACACGCGTTCGTTGTCCAATGGCACACTGCGGCCATTGTAATGATTGCGAACGTGGCGCTTTGCAGCGGCGTAATCGAAGCACACCGCCGCCAGACCCGAGGCCATGGCTTCGAGCAGCACGTTGCCGAATGTTTCAGTCAGACTGGGAAAGAGATACAAATCTGCAGACGCGTAGTGGCGCGCGAGGTCTTTGCCCGTTTGCATGCCACAAAAGATGAAATCGGGATTTTCTGCCTCAAGCTTCTCGCGAGACGGGCCATCGCCCACCAAAATAAAACGCGCCCGACTGTTGATTTTCTCCAGTTTACGGAAAGCCTTTATCGCCAAATCGATGTTCTTCTCTGGCGCGATCCGTCCAACGTAGAGCACGGCCAGTTGGTCCGCCTCCAGTGACCAAGCGTGTCGCAATTTTGCAGAACGCATATTGGGATTGAACAGATCAGTATCCACGCCACGGGCAAGGGTGATCAGCGACTTGTAGCCTTTGCTTTGCAGCTTCGTGCGAATATCGTCCGTTGGCACCAGCGTGACGAGAGCGTGATTATGGAATCGGCGCAGATAGGCATTGATCATCTTCTCCAGCACGCCAAATCCATAGTAGCGCGTGTATTGCTGAAAATTTGTGTGGTATTCCGAGATCACAGGAATGCCCATTTTGCGCGCGGTCAACAGTGCCGATCGACCGAGCAACCCCTCAGTCACAATCAAGACGACATCTGGGCGTTTTTGGATCCAAAGCTGGCGCAGTCGCAACCGCGCGGGTGCGGCGATGGTCACTTCGCGGTAAAAGGGCAGATGAATGCCGCGCACCGAGACCACGTCAAAGTCCGGTTCTGCGTTTTTATCTTGGATAACAGGCTGGACGAGTTGGATGTTTGCGCCCAGCGAGGCCAAACCATCCACCATTTTACCGCAGGTCAGTGCGACGCCGTTGATGTCGGGCCGCCACGTGTCGGTGATGACCGCGATATGCAGCGGGACCGAAAAATTGCCGCAGAGACGATTGTGAGTCAGACAATGTTCGTTGTCGGTTTTGCGGTACTTCAGCAAAGACGGTTTGGTCTGAACAAGTTCCATGGAGATTGAATACCGGGTTAGCAATGCCGCACGATGGTCGCAAGACTAGTCCTGCAACATGACATTTACGTGACCCGGAATGAATGTTCAGAGAAGTGATGATATTCAGAGCGTCGCTGTCTTCCTCTAAAACGCGTTAATCGCCATACATGCATGCTGCTCAGATTAGGCGCCTCCAGCGCAAACCGTGCATCTGATAGCAGGGTATCGCCCAGGCCTGCGATGGTTGAGATCTTGAATTGCCTCGTTATATTGCATGCCCATAAATTTGTGCACTAAAACAGTGAATTTAATCGATGAAAAATTGAATTTCTCGAAAAAAATATAACAAAAACAACAATTTATCATGTGGCAAATATATTGCTGAGGGAGGGCGTGTTTTAATTGTAGGGGCGTTCCATGGCACACAACCCAAGCAACGTTGAGCCAATCGTTTTCCAAAAACATCGACCGTCTCGAGGATTTACCCCTGAGCAGCAGCGCTACCTCGCCAACATGCTGGTCGAGCTGAACCTGCACTTGGCCATGGGTGGGGGGAAACCCGTCGCTGAGCCCGAAGCACTGGAAGAAACGTTTTGGGGTACGCCGGTTGAAGACTTATGCAAAGAAGAAAAGAAAAAGTACGAAACGCATGTGCTGGACTGCTGGGACCAAATTGTTGCGAGTAATGATAGCAACCAAATTGCTGAGGGCTTAACCCAGTTCTTGTTCAGGCATCATGGCTTATTCAATGTGGCGCCCGCCAGTATTGGCTACATGATGCGGATGCGTATGCCCGCTTGCAAAGTGCGTGGCGATCAGATGGTCACCTTGGGCGATTTGGCCCGAGACATCGCCGGAGGTTACGCGCACGTGACCACGCGAGGCAGCCTACAATTCAGAGAGATAGAACCTAAGCGCATTCTTGAAATGTTCACGCTTTTGCATGATTCGGGTTTGTCTTGCAAGGGCACAGGCGCTGATAGTTGCAGAAACATCACAGCGACACCGACTGCGGGTTTTGACCCATTAGAGCTTATTGATCTGCATAAATATGCCATTGCGCTCAGTCATCGCATTTTGAACACCAGACATTTCCACGGCATTCCCAGAAAATTTAATATTTCATTTGATAATGCAGGCACGACCTCCTGCGTGTCTGACACTAACGATGTTGGCTTTCTCGCGACAAAGGTGCTGGAGAATGACCGCGGCGTAGAGCCGGGCATCTATTGCCGTTTAATACTTGGCGGCATTACCGGACATCTGGATTTTGCGCGGGATACAGGCTTTGTCTGTCGCCCGCAAGACACACCAGAAATCGCAGATGCCATTTTGCGTGTGTTTCTAGAACACGGCGATCGCACAAATCGAAAAAAGGCACGGTTTAAATACGTGTTAGACGCACATGGTTTCGAGTGGACCTGCGAGCGCATCCAAGAAAAGCTCGACGAGTTTGGCAATGGGGTAAAACTTATGCCATTACCCACGGCATTTGATGCGCCTCGTCCGCCGATTAACCGCCAAGCGCATGTAGGCGTTCACCCTCAAGCCCAGGAAGGCTATCGCTATATCGGGGTTGCCATGCGTTTGGGCAAGCTCACACCCGAACAAATGCACGGTCTTGGCAAAATAGCCATGAAATACGGCAATAACGACGTTCGTTTAACGGTGTGGCAAAACGTGATTATTCCGTTTGTCAGCGAAGAAGATGTCGATGACGCGGTAAAAGCGATTGAAGCGTTGGGCCTATCAACGTCGGCCACATCCTTTGAGGCGGGTGCGGTCGCTTGCACAGGACGCTGGGCGTGCAAACTCGCCAACGCCTACACGAAAGAAGATGGCAACGCGATCATTGATCACCTGAAGGAGCGTTTCACTCTTGATACCCCGATAAACATCCACTTAACCGGTTGTCCAAACTCTTGCGCACAACACTATATCGGCGACATCGGTTTGGTCGGTGCTGCTGCTGCAGATGGCAGCGAGGGCTATAACGTGTATGTCGGGGGAGGGGTTGATCACGACCAAGCGCTCGCGCGTTTTCTTTGTGGCCCCATCGCCTCGAGAGATATTTGCAAAACATCAGAAACCATCGTTGGCAATTACTTGAGTTCGCGTGAGAAGGGTGAAACTTTTCTATCTTTCGCAAACCGTCTTGATGAGTCGCAGCTGCAGACTGTGTTGCTGGCCATTAGTTAACTTACAAAATACATAATATTATGAAGAATCAAATTATTACACAGCTTACATCGGTCGTTGAAAATCGAGAAACAAACGATACCGTTATCAATTTGCCAGAAGATTCACCCTTCGATGCTGAGCAGCGTCAGTGGCTAAATGGATTGCTCACAGGTATCAGCACGATCGCTGCGGCAGCGAATGCCGGACCTGAGGAGGCAGCCCCGGCAACACCTCTGAAGGTTTACTACGGTTCGCAATCGGGTAACTGCGAAGTCTTATCCAAAGACTTAAAGAAGTTTTCTGCGACTCAAGGCTTTGAAGCCGAGCTTGCAGAATTGGACACCATTACGCCTGCTGATCTCGCGGCACATCAACATGTCTTAATCATTTGCTCCACGTTCGGCGAGGGCGAACCCCCTGACAATGCCAAAAATTTCTACACAGCATTGATGGCCAGCGACGCTGCACCTTTGCCGGCGACCTTAAACTTTGGCGTGTGCGGCTTGGGAGATTCCAGCTATACGCATTTCAACAAAGCGGGTGAGGACATCTACAGTCGTCTTGTAGAGCTCGGTGCGACGCCGTGCCATGAGTGGATTTCGTGCGATGTCTCTTTTGAGGATGATTACGCAGCGTGGAAAGAAGCTGTCTTCAAATCTGAGGTTTTTGTGAATGCCGCCGGCGCGTCAAGCAGTGCTGCATCAGCAGATCCTGATGAATACGAACCGAAATACACCAAGAACAATCCATTCATCGGTAACCTGATACACGTGGAAACGCTCAGCGGCCCGGATTCTGCCAAGTGCGTTAATCATATTGAAATATCCTTAGCGGGCGGTGGAGAAGATGTTGACTACCATGTTGGCGATGCACTTGGTGTTTGGCCACTAAATTGCGCGAAAGAGGTCAATGAAATTCTGAAGGCTGGAAGCTTCACGGGCAAGGAAATCGTTGAACAAAAAACCGGATCGGCGAGTTTGCGTGTATTGCTGCAAAATAAGCTCGACATACATACAGTGAACGCAAAGTGCCTGGAAACCTGGGGGCTCAGCGAAGCGCCGGATGATTACCAAGTTGTTGATGTCTTAAGAGAGCTAAAACCCGAGCTCGACGCGCAAATGTTTGTGGATGGCTTAAGGGCATTGCAGCCGCGTCTGTATTCAATCGCCTCAAGTCCAAAGAAGCATCCTGGTGAAGTGCATCTCACCGTCGGGGAAGTTCACTATTATCTGTTTGACAAAGAACGCAAGGGTGTAGCCTCAACCTGGTTGGGCGATCGCCTGTCTGCAGGAAGTAACATCGGTGTGTACATTCAGTCGTCAGCACACTTTCACATTACGGGCAATGATGATGCGCCTGTGATCATGATTGGTCCCGGCACTGGGATCGCGCCGTTCAGAT
>DOIU01000303.1 GCA_003511825.1 Gammaproteobacteria bacterium
GATACCTCAGGCAGTGATACCTTAGAGGATGGCAGTACACCGCAGGATGACGACAGTGCCGCAGACAGCGGTTCCTCTGGCGGTGGCTGCGGTGCTGCGCATCTCTTGCTGGTATTGTTGTTACTGGGTTTGCTGGGTGGACGTGGTTGGGTCGTGTCTCAAACGGGCTCTGGCCGCAGGGCGAGACCAGGCGTATAGGGGACGACATCTGACGTCCAGGGGCACCTTATCGCATTGATAAGGTGCTTGGTCAGCTTGGTATTCATCGGCACCGTGATGGCGTATCGACTGCTGAGTCGCCAGTCACCGTGTCAGTTGGTAATCAGCGGGTCTGAAGGCTCTGTATCGATCATGCTTTGGCGTTTGGCAAAATCTGAATACCAGTCGTCCAGTCGGTGGTGGTCCCGACGCCAGTTCAATTCCGAATAGCGAAAGTCCAGGTAACCCAGCGCACACGCGACGGTAACTTCGCCGATCGTGGGTTGGTCTGAAAATAAAGGCAGCTGGTTCTCAAACTCAGCCAGGGCGCGGCGGATTTTGGTGGTTTGGTGGGTCACCCATTCGGGCCAGTGCAGATCAATGGGTCGCAACGCCAGTTCGTAGCGCAGTGCGACGGCGGTGTCGAGCAAACCATCGGCCAGGGCTTGCAGTTTGAGTGCAGGGAAACGTTCTTCCACCTCCTTGGGAAAGAAGCCGCCTTGCCCCAGTTCATCGAGGAACTCGCAAATGACCGCCGAGTCGTACAACGATTCTTGATTGTCTAAGATGAGGGTGGGGATCAGGCCCAGCGGGTTGTAACTGATGACCTCGTCATTGATCGTGACGGGAGACACCAAGCCGAAGGATTCAGACTCCACGCGATCTTCTAGTTGCATTTCGTGGATCAGCACGCGCGCTTTGCGGGCAAAGGGCGACGCGGGGAGATGAATCAGCTTCAGCTTCTGTGGCATCAGTCAACCGTCCATGCAGGTTTGGTTCGAGAAAAAAAGGCACGAATACCCGACTGAGCTTCCTCGGTTTCCCAGCGGTCTGCCAATTGCTCAGCAGTATACTCCAGAGGGTCATCAGTCATCGAGCGTGCCAGCGTTTGGCAGAGCGCTTTGGCATCGGCCACGGCACCGGGTGCGCACGCGAGGAAGTTACGGGCTTCGTCCGCTACGGCTTGATCGAGTGTCTCTTCTGAACAAATGATAGAGACCAGGCCAAGATGCTGCGCACGTTCAGCACTAAACAGACTGCCATTCATAAACACTTGCCTTGCGGCACCTTCACCCATGCGACGCACGACATAGGGGCCAATCGTGGCGGGAATTAAACCCAGCCTGGTTTCGGTGAGGCCCAAGCGGACCTGTTTGTCGGCAACCACGATATCACATACCGCCATCATGCCCACGCCGCCACCGTAGGCCGGCCCCTGGACGCGACCAATCAGCGGTTTGCGCAAGGCGTCGAGGTCGTGCAGCATCAGCGCCAACTGCGAGGATTCGGCAATCTTGCCGGCGCGATCCTTCTCGGCCTGTTCCTGCATCCAACCGAGGTCGCCGCCAGCGCAAAAGCTTTTGCCGGCGCCCGTGAGGATGACGACGCGGATGGCCTCATCTGCCTGAATGTCTGCGGCTGCGGTACGCAGCTCACTGATCATCAGGGCGTTGAGCGCGTTATGTTTCTCAGGCCGATTCAGCGTCAGGGTACAGATGCCATCGCGGTCGGTCTCGAGCGTCAGGGTTTCCAGACTCTTCATGCGGCTGTGTCCACGATGTGTTTGATAAAAGTTTCTGCGCGCTGCAGGGTATCCAGATCCACCCCGGTCGTGTAGCCCAGGCTTTCGACCCGATGAACAACCGTTGCCGTTGCGACATTCCCCTTCGCACCCGGCGCATAGGGGCAACCGCCCAAACCGCCCGTGGCGGCGTCAAAGGTGCGCACCCCATGCTGCAGACTGACTTCGACGTTGTCGAGGGCTTGCCCGCCGGTATCATGGTAATGCCCGGCGAGCTTGTCGGCGGGCACCACGGGCAGCACAGCCGCGAGCATGCTGGCGATGGTGCTTGGCGTGCCTTGTCCGGTGGTGTCGCCCAGCGAGATTTCGTAGCAGCCGATGTCGAGCAGCTGCTTGGCGAGACTGGCGGCGTTTTCAGGTGGCACTGCACCTTCATAGGGGCAGTGCACGGCGCAAGAGACATAGCCGCGTACGCGAATACCGGCAGCCTGGGCAGCGTCCATCACAGGCTTAAAGCGCTCAATACTTTGCGCAATGCTGCAATTGATATTCTTTTGGCTGAAGGTTTCTGAGGCCGAGCCAAAAATGGCAACCTCGGTCGCTTTGGCGGCAACAGCAGCGTGAAACCCTTGCAGATTGGGTGTTAAGGCTGCGTAGGTGACACCCGAACGGCGGTTGATACCGGACAGCACGGCGGCCGCATCGGCCATCTGAGGCACCCATTTGGGTGAAACGAAGCTGGTGACCTCGATTTTCTGCAAGCCGGCGCCTGATAACAAATCAACAAAGGCGATCTTATCGGCTGTTGGGATGTGCGCCTTTTCATTTTGCAAGCCGTCACGAGGCCCCATTTCAAAGAGTGTGACCTGTTTGTTCACGTCTCTGTCTCCATGCGCAGCATCAGCGTGCCCTCACTGATCTGATCGCCCTCAGTCACCGGTATCTCTGCCACCACACCGTCGCGCGGTGCGCACAGCGTGTGTTCCATTTTCATCGCTTCCATCACCATCACGGCATCACCCTCGGATAGCGTGTCGCCTGGGTTGACAGACACGGAGACGATTTTACCCGGCATCGGCGATAAGATGGTGTTTTCTGCAACCCCGGCATTGTCCAGATCTGACAGTTGGTCCGGTAAAAAGAAGCGGTGTGTCTGGCCTTCTCGGAACAAGGTGACCGTGCGCTCAGACTGCAGCACGCGCATCGTGAGCAGTTCATCGCCGCAGCGCAGCCGATATTGATCAGCGGACGCATCAATGACCTCGACATGCAGTGTGTTGTCATCAAAAGAAACGACCATTTCGCCGCTGTGGTGCGAGACCACCTGGCAGGTGATGGATTCATCGCGCCACAGCAAGTGCGTGAATTGCTTGGCTTCGCTCCACTGGCGCCAGCCACTCAGTGTTTCCCAGGCGTCATCACCCGTGGGCTGCGAGAGCAAGCCACAACTTGCCATGGCGGCGATAGCCGTCAGGCGTTGATCGGGTTGTTCGACGCGGATCAGTGCATCGAGATCACGCTCGATCAGCCCGGTATCGAACTCACCAGCGATAAAGCCTGCGTGCGACGCGAGACGGTGTAAAAAGCCGACATTGGCGATACACCCGTCGACATGGCAGTCGTTGAGTGCGTTGCGCAGCGCGTTTAGCGCTTGGCTGCGATCTTCCGCGTGGACCGTCAACTTAGCGATCATGGGGTCGTAGTAGGGCGTGACGGTGTCGCCCTGACGCACGCCACTGTCAACGCGACACTGTGCCGGAAAACTCAGGTGTGATAGCGTACCGATGGCGGGCATAAAGCCCTTTTCCGCGTCTTCGGCGTAAATGCGGGCTTCAAAGGCATGCCCGCGC
>DOIU01000092.1 GCA_003511825.1 Gammaproteobacteria bacterium
GCACCGCATCCGCCTCTTCGATAGCCTGCAGTGTCTGTTTGGCCATGTGCGCATCGATACCGGCCTCGGTGCCGCTCAACCCTCCGGTATCCACCACCGTGTAGGGAAAACCACCCAATTTGCCATCGCCGTATTTGCGATCGCGCGTCAACCCCGGCATATCCGCCACCAATGCGTCCATTGTGCGCGTCAGCTTATTAAATAGGGTTGATTTACCCACATTCGGCCGGCCCACCAGGGCAATTACAGGGACCATCGTACATTCACAGACCAATTGAAAACGGCCGCTATTCTCTCACGAATCCGAGTGCAAATGCCCCTCTGGTGCAACTATTTGCCGATCTCCCCGCATATCCCTGTTGTGACGCTGCCCTTGCCCTTCACAGTAGACCAGAACATGGCACGCACTCGATTCCGGTTAAAACTTGACGCGCGCATGCCGTTACAAAAACAGGTAGTGCGAGACGATGCGAAGACATTCGCAAGCGCGACCACGACTGGAGCGAGGTGTCCCAGTCTTGAAAGAAACTCAGGTGGCATCAGGCACTCATGACGCATAAAGACAATCATGCATCCGTATCCGGACTTGAAATCGGTTCATTTCTGGTCATTTTGCTGGTGGGCGCAGCCTTTGGGTACTTTGTTTACGATAAATCGGGCTTTGTTGATGAAGAGGTCTCGCTCAGTCTCTTATCCCAGCAACAAAACATTGCCGGCATCATTAATAATCTAGAAAGCGTCAATCAAACCATTGCCATAGAGTCCGGTTACGAGTCCATCGGCAGTCGTCAGCGCGTCGGTGCCGCCATCCTCAATGCACAAGCGTTCATCAAGCAGCTCAAAGAAACCTCCGAGACGCTGGATAAAGCCAACACCGCCTTGTTTGACGATGCCGAGCCTGTACTTGAAGACATTAAGACCTGGCTGACGGATGGCACGGATCAGCATCCCCCCGATTCTGAACTGGTGTATGAGTTATCTTCGCAGCGCCTGCGGGCCAGCCTGGAAACGTTTCTGGACGCGCAAGTCACCATCAACTCGGATCATCGCAGCACGATTTCTGCGTATCACCAACAACTAGAACGCTTTCGCGGCAGTGTCCTCACACTCTTACTGGGCGCAATCAGCCTGATCATTCTGGTGATATCGCTGAACATGAAGCAGCGTCAAACCCAGTCAAAACTCGCCTCAGAGCGCAAGCTGATCTCGGACGCGGTCAATAACCTGGATGAAGGCGTGGTCTTAACAGACGAACAAGACGCCTGCCTGGTGATTAACAAAACGCTGGAAATACTCTGCCCGCAACTCAACGAACAACTGGCGGTCGGACACCCGTTTGAGGAATCCTTCAATAGAAGCATCCATCTGGGTGACCTAAAGCTTATTGACGTCCAAACGCACGAGCTGATCACGCCAAGCAGCGACGGCAGCCACCGCGAAGTCGATGTCGAAGCGGCTCGCGAATACGTGACCGCCGCCGGCGTATACCTGCGTATCACTCGTCGCTACACCGAAAACTCAGGCAACATCATTACGTTTTCTGACATTACTTACCTCAAGTTGGCGCAGAAGCAACTGCACCGGCAAGCGACGAAAGACGGCCTCACGGGGCTGGCTAACCGTAATCATTTCATCAGCAAACTCGACGATGCGATCGCGCGCAGCAAACGCGCCGGCCACAAAGTCGCCCTGATGGTTTTTGACTTGGATAAGTTTAAACAAGTCAACGATACGCTGGGCCACGCTGTCGGCGACGAACTCTTGCGCTCGGTCGCCAACCGTATCCGCGAGAATTTGCGCGAAATTGATGTGTCAGCCCGCATGGGTGGCGACGAGTTCGCCGCGTTTCTCGATCAGATCAAGGACACCCGCGAAGTGCGTATTACCGCTGATCGCATTATCCGTGAACTGCATCAGCGACTCGATATTGACGGGATTGATGTCGAAGTCAGTTCCAGTATCGGCATCGCGATGTTCCCGGATGATGCCGACGATTTGAGTGCCCTGCTGAAACATGCGGATTCCGCCTGCTATCAAGCCAAGCAACTGGGGCGCAATAACTACCAAATTTATAACCGCGACATGAAAGTCCGCGCGATGCAGCAAATGACGATGGAAAGCCGTCTGCGTGGCGCGCTGAAGGAAAGCGCCCTATTGTTGCACTTTCAGCCGCAGATGGAGCTGTCAAACCACACCATCTCAGGCGTCGAGGCCTTTTTGCGCTGGCATGACCCCAAGCTCGGTTCGGTCCGTCCCGATCACTTTATTCCGTTAGCGGAAAAGACCGGCATGATTGCGGAGATTGGGGAATGGGTGCTTCGCCAGGCTTGTCAGCAGATTCGTGCCTGGATTGATGAGCATGGCATGCACATCCAGGTTGCCATCAACATTTCGCCCAAGCAGTTCCGACTACAGAATCTGCCAAACATCATAGATAAGGCTTTGGCAGACTTTGACATCTCGCCCTCCATGCTGGCGTTGGAGATCACCGAGTCAGTGATCATGAATGACTTGCATGCCGCTGTGGAGACATTAAAAGAACTGGGTAACCGTGGCCTGACACTGGTCATCGACGATTTCGGTGCCGGCTCGTCGTCGCTGTATCGGCTTAAGGAACTGCCGATTCATGCACTGAAGATCGATCAGTCATTCATCAAAGACCTCTCAACAACGCGCGATGCCCAGGAAATTACCGGTGCGATCATCGCCATTGCGCAGAAGTTGCACCTGAAGACCATTGCTGAAGGCGTCGAAACACGCGAGCAGCTTGGCGTACTCAAACACTTGGGCTGCAACGCCATCCAAGGTTATCTGCTGCAAAAACCGTCAACGGCGACAGAACTGCAAATGCTGCTCGCTAAGAGCCAAGCCAAACTGAAGATGGCTGCCAATCACGGCTGATCGCCAAGCAGCGAATCAATCTGCAACTGCCTCAATACACCTGCACGCGACTGCACATAGAGCTTATCGCCATCAACGATCGGATCTGAAACGATCGGAGCATTATCCACCCGTGAGCGCGCAACCAAGCTGCCATCAAACTTCGACAGGATATGCACATAGCCTTCCAGATCGCCGACCAGCACATAATCCCGATACGGCACTGGGCGTGTCAGGCGACGCCCTTCGAGCTTCTCCATCTTCCACATGGATGAGCCCGTGCGTTTGTCCAATGCCCAGACATAACCATCCGGCTCTGTTACATAGACCCACTTGTCGTCCACGCTGACACCGCTGGTCGAGGTCATATCGCGAGACCACAAGGTTTTTCCTTGTTGGGGCTCAAGTTGAACCAATTTCCCCTGGTAGTTCACCGCGTAAATGTATTGCTGATCGATGACGATCTTGCCGTCCACATCGACCATACGCTCAATCTCCGAGCGTCCTTCTGCTCGCGACACTTGTGACTGCCAAATCATCCGACCATCACTGATCGTCAAAGCGACAAGGGAACCGTCATCCAGTCCAGCCAGAACACCGCCGGGCACAATCAACGGCGTGGCATAACCATGCAGGGTGAGCACAGGTTTTTGATAGGTATAACGCCAAATTTCAGCACCATCGCTGACGTTTAGCCCAATTAGCATGCCATCATTGGTTTGCAACACCAGGGTGTCACCGTTGGCAGTCGTTGCCGGGGGTGCGAGTGATTCAACACCAAATTCACGACGCCAGCGCAAATCACCATCGGCCTTTTTCACCGCTAACAGCTCACCCTCAAACGTCGTCGCAAACAACGTGTCTGAGGTACCGCTGAGCCCGGCGAGGAACGACACCTCAAACGATTTTCTCCACACCTCTTCACCGTCCGCTTTGTTGCTGCGAACGATCTCACCCTGGCGGTTCACGGTGAAAATAGCGTCAGCATCGAGGTGCGGCACAAAAAACTCGGCCGCGTTGACATTGGCGCCACCGGGATTGGTTTTCCAAACCGTCTTAATCTCTGCGCGCGCCGGGTATTCTGTTAATTCCGCTGGCTCCAGCACATCGCCGTCCGAGGCGCATCCACTCAGGACGAGTACCCCAAGCAGTAGGAGAAGTCTCATCATGAGTTTTCGTCTTGCGCAGTCGATGCAGGCGGCTCTACCGCCAGATCATCGATTTTCATCCCCAACACCGACGGATTCCCAGAAACACGGCCCTGCTGTGCCTCCAGATAAGCCGCGCGCGCTGCCTCTTTGTCGCCCAGCGCCATATGAATATCCCCTTTCACTTCGGCCACCAAGCCAGCGAACTCAGACACCTCGGTGTCTGGCAGGCTGTCCAAGGCACCTTGGGGCTCGCCCATGGCCAGCAAGACGCGGGCTTTGCGCACAGACGCAATCACACGCAGCTCATCCAGCGTGCTGTGATCGATCACCCATTGCAGTTTGTCAGCGGCTTCATTCAGGGTATTTTCCTGTGCCAGTACTTTTGCCTCCAACAAGCTGGCCATGGCAGCATAGGCGGACTTGCCATGATCACTGCGCAGCGAATCGGCCAAGCTGGACACACGCTCTAAGGCATTCTCGTCGACCGCCTCGGTGACTTCCGAGTACACATCTGAGGCGGCAAAAGCTTGAGATTGTTGATAAGAGCGCCAACCGTTCCAGGACAAAATCGCACCAACCCCAAGGACAACGCCTAAAATCACCGAGCTGCCGTTGTCCTTCCACCACCCTTTGATGGCCTCGACCTGTTGCTCTTCAGTTTCGTAATCGCTCACTGTTGTATTCCTCTCGTCAAACGCCGTCTGTTTGTATAGCGCTCTGAATAAATTGTGCAAGCCCGGCGCGAGCCATCGTTTGCTGCTCACTCTGCTGGCGTAAAAACTTTACGGTTACCGTGCCATCGGCCAACTCTTGCTCGCCCAGCACCAGCGCGCACTGCGCGCCGCTCTTGTCTGCTTTTTTAAACTGGCTCTTCATACTGCCGCCACCGGCGTGGCAGATCACGCCTGCGCCCGGCAACTGCGTGCGCAGCTCCTCCGCCAACTGCAACCCTGACTCAGCCGCCACCCCGCCGCCCATCACGACATACACGTCGGCCACAGCGCGCACCGGCACGCCCTGTGTCTCTTCCAGCAAGGCCAATATACGCTCGGCGCCGATCGCCCAGCCTACCGCTGGCGTGAGCTTACCGCCCAATTGCTCGGTCAAACCATCATAGCGACCACCGGCACAACAGGTGCCCTGTGCGCCTAATCGATCAGTCACCCACTCAAACACCGTGTGACTGTAATAATCCAAGCCGCGCACCAATCGTGTATTCACCCGGACATCGATGTCAAATCCGCGTAACAGTGTCTGCAAACCGTCAAAGTGCTCACGCGACTCATCACCGATGGTATCAAGCAAGGTGGGCGCCTCAGCCAATACAGCCTGCATTGCCGGATTTTTGCTGTCGAGAATTCGCAGCGGATTGCTTTCCAGACGGCGCTGGCTGTCGGCATCCAAGGCGTCACTATAGTCACGCAAATACGCCACCAGTTGTTCGCGGTAATGCGTGCGTTCATCAGCGGTACCGAGCGTGTTGATTTCGAGATGCATCTCGCGATCCAGCCCTAAGCGCCGCCAAAGATTCGCACTGAGCAAAATGAGTTCGGCCTCGATCTGAGGACCCGGGATGCCGTAAACTTCCGCGCCAAATTGGACAAACTGGCGATAACGACCTTTCTGCGGGCGCTCATAACGGAACATCGTCCCCTGATACCACAAGCGTGACACTTGACCAGGCTGCAATAATCCATGTTCGATCGCCGACCGGATACAGCTGGCCGTATTCTCGGGGCGCAGGCTGATGCTCTCACCATTGCGATCAGCAAAGGTGTACATTTCCTTTTCGACAATATCAGTCACGTCGCCGATGGAACGGCTGAACAACGCTGTCTGCTCCAGCAAGGGTGTCCGGATCTCCTCAAAACAGTAGCTCTGCATGAGGTCGCGCACGTGTTGCTCCAAATACTGCCATGCGGCGCTTTGAGCCGGCAGCACATCGTGCATACCACGTAAACTTTTCAGGGTATCTGCCATGGGAGGTAAGACTCAGTTTTCCTGGGATTGTCGTTCAATATCGCCGTCAGACAGCAATAAAAATCGCGCAGTCTTGGACTTGCGGATCATGGATGAAAAATCTACAGCACGCCCATTGAGCGTGAGCTCGATCCCCGACGCTGCCCCCAAGACCACATCGAACGGTGGCGTGCCTTGTAGCTTTCGCGGGGTCGCATTCGTCAACACACCGTACATGAGTCGCTTGGCATCGGCATCAATCACCGACACCCAAGAATCGGTTTCGGCTTTCAGCAATAGCGTCGCTTGTGTGTCCAGCGCGGGCTGTGCGCGCTCAGCCACCCGCGATGAGGTAATCGTCTTCACACTGGTCGACTCATCGACAACGGCGATGGGCCGTCTCGGCGTATTGGTCAACGCGTTGTCGCCCGCTGCATCTTGCGTGTTATCTGCGGTCAACACCGGTACAACCGCTGCTGCCTGCGCATCGAGCGGCTTCTGAGCCGCTGAGGATCCTTGGACTACGCGCTCACTCGAAGCGACTGTATCGGCCTCAGCCTCACTACCAGCCTGCATTTGGGTTTGCGCTTGCAGCTTTGCCGTATCGGTTTGCACACGCGGCGTTGCGGGTTGATCACCCGTCTGGACTGCGTCTGCCGCAGGAGCAGGCGATGCATCTTTAAACAGTTCAGCATCCGAGGGATACACAGGCGTGTCGCTTGGCGCAGCCGCAAGGGTTTCCTGCGGGTCGGCACTCGAATCGATGGGGCTGGGCGATTGATCGCCAGAGGTCAGATACCACCACAACAGGATGACAATACCGAGCACCACGCACGCGGCACCAACCGTCTGCCATTGCGCGCGCGCCTGCGAGCGCTCAGAGCTCAGCGGGGCATTTCCACTAACGTTTTCTTCGGCCTGCGTGGGCGTGTGAACAGGTGCAACACCAGTGCCCTGTTGCTCACGAAAGGCGTCAATCAATGGGGCCGGATCAGTCTCCAACAAGCCTGCGTACGCGCGTATATAACCCATCACAAACGTGGCAGGCGGCAATGCAGCGTAGTTATCCGCCTCGAGATTTTGCACGTGATCCAGCTTCAGGTTGATGCGATCGCAAACATCCTGTTGCGACCATCCGCGCGCCTCGCGTTGTGCCGCCAGTGTCGTACCGGGACCTGAACGCGTATCGGAATCAGTCATTAACGGTGCTTGTCAGTAGTTCGCCGGCCTGAAAGGAATTGGGGTATTTTTGCAACAAGGTATCGGAGAGCTGCTGCGCCTCATCCAAACGCCCGGCTGATCGATAAACTTGAAAGCCAATCCACAGACTTCGCGGTGTTTCTCGGCCTTTCGTCGCATAACGCCGGTAGTAGGCAAGCGCCAATTCCATCCGCTCTGCGCGTAAATTCAAATCCGCCAGATTGAGCAAGGCGGGGGAGTAATCCGGCTTGGCTTTAATCGCTTTGGCGAGATAGCGCTCGGCGTCGGCGGGTCGTTCGGCATCCAGTAAACAGATGCCTGCATTGTCCAACGCATACTCCGGTGTTTTGTAATAGCGGTTTTCTACCGCAGCGTCGAATGCCGTTATGGCCTCGGCAACGCGATCATCACCGCACAAAAATACGCCATAAGCATTCTGATGGTCGCCGTTCAGAGGCTCGAGCACGATGGCCCGTTTATAGTGTTTCTCGGCGAGCGTATTATCACCCACGCGCGACTGGAGCTGCGCGTAGCCCGCGTGCGCGAGCGCGTTGCGAGAATCTTGGCTCAAAGCTTTTTCCAGCTTGATCCGAGCCTGCTCCAGGTCGCCCTGCTGACGCATGTATTTGATCCCTAGCTGGGCATTGAACTGGGCGGCCTTTTCGCTGCTGATCTTGCCGGTTTGCACACTGGAGGCGCAGGCCTGCAACAACATCACCAGCAAAGCGACAGTACTGTAATAGCCCATGCGCGTAATTCTCATCGCTGCTCCCCAAAACGCTGTTCTTGGAATTTGCGGTACCGACGGCTGCGGTCCGTTAGCTCTCCCGCAAGTTGACCGCATGCGGCGTCAATATCATCACCTCGTGTCGCGCGCTTGAGCGTACGTATCCCGGCGCGATTGAGGATATTCCAGAATCGATCAATGGCAGCGTTGTCAGAACGCTGGTATCCCGAGCCCTGGAATGGATTAAACGGAATTAAATTCACTTTGCAGGGGAAATTGCGCAACAGCTTGGCCAATTCACGCGCATGCTCGGGTTGGTCATTCACACCCGCCAACAGAACATACTCGAACATGATGTGTTTTTTGTGATCCGTTTCGACAAACCTGCGACAGGCTTGCATCAACTCAGCCACGGGGTATTTGCGATTGATGGGCATCAGCTCGTTACGCAACGTGTCGTTGGCCGCGTGCAGAGACACCGCCAGCGACACATCAATCTCAGCCTTGAGGCGATCCATGGCTGGAATAATGCCTGAAGTACTCACCGTGACCTTACGCTTGCTCAAACCAAAGGCAAGGTCATCCAGCATCAATGACAAGGACGGCACCAATGGACGCACATTGAGCAAAGGTTCACCCATGCCCATCATCACGATATTCGTCACGCGTCGATCAGCCGTTTCAGGCTTGTTACGCAAAATCTGATTCGTTAAATACAGCTGCCCCACCATTTCTGCGGCGGTGAGGTTGCGATTAAATCCTTGCCGTGCGGTTGAGCAAAATGAACAATCCAATGCACAGCCGATCTGACTGGACACGCACAAGGTGCTACGACCGGACTCGGGTATGTAGACGGTTTCTACCGAGTTGCCACAGCTCATCCGCATCAGCCATTTGCAGCTGCCATCGGAAGACCACTGCTCATAGGCAATCTCTGGCAGCCGGATCTCCGCCTGCGCATGTAGCTTCTCGCGGCAGGCTCGAGAGAGATCGGTCATGTCGTCAAAATCAACGACATGCCGATGGTAAATCCACTTCATGAGCTGAGTGACCCGATAGGGTTTCTCCCCCATCTCAGCGAAGAACCCCTGCAGACCCTTTTTGTCGAGTCCCAGCAAATTGGTTTTCGAATCACTCATGCC
>DOIU01000506.1 GCA_003511825.1 Gammaproteobacteria bacterium
TGGATTTTTCCGCGCGCGACATTGACGTGCTGGACATTAACAACGTCAGCGCATTCGCAGACTACGTCATACGTTGGGCACAAAACGCGCGCGCCGCGCATGCGGCAGAAGCCGCACGCTCTTAGCGCCTGTCGTCGCTAGTGTCGCTCGAGGACACTGCCGTTGAGCTGGCCGATGAGCACGACAATGGCGTCGATCACCTGCGCGACCAACGCTTCATCCGTACCGCGCACAACCAACGACACGTCGTAGTTAAATGCTTTAGACAGTGGATAGCTGCCGATGTCGACACCGGGATGCGCGTTCTGGATATCCGCCAAACCGCGCGCCAGAGAACCTTCCTGTAGGTCACACCGAACGCTGCTTGTATAAATCGGTCGTCCACGCCGCAGTAAGGGAATCGCCGCGTCCATCATTGATCGCATGACACTGGGCACACCCGCCAAGACGTACACATTCTCCATGCGAAACCCGGGGACAACGGAGTGCTCGTTGCGCACAGGCTCGGCGCCGTCAGGCATATTGGCCATACGCATGCGCTCGTCATTGGCTTCCACGCCTTTGCTGGTGAAATAAGCGCGCATGGTTTCAGCCGTCTCAGCGTGCTGAATCAGGTCGCGCCCAAATGCCTTGGCAATGCATTCAGCGGTGATATCGTCATGCGTTGGCCCGATACCACCTGTGGTAAAGACATAGTCCATGGACGCGCGCAAGGTATTAACCGCGTCAACAATAGCCTCACAATCATCAGGGATAACACGCACCTCACGCAGCGTGATGCCCGCGTTGAGCAATGACGTTGCGATGTAGTGTAAATTCTTGTCCTTCACGCTGCCGGACAACAGTTCGTTGCCGATCAGCACAGCCGCAGCCGTAATCTGTTCTTCTGCCACAATGGTTCCTGTCAGAGTTGCTCGGGTTGCAATGTGTGGAACGTTCAGCAGCAGCACCTGGTGAGCAGCTGAACACCGGACTCAATAGCTTGATTATACTAATGAGGGGCTTGGCGACCAGTGCTTTGTGCACTGGCAGTCATCATTCCACTGCTCAAGGTGATGTGGCGGGGTATCCGGCGATCAATTCCAACCAATGCACAACGGGTGTCTGGGTACCCGCATCCAAATGCGTTTGGCAACCCACATTGGCGGTGGCAATCACATCCGGCTGCTCGCGCTCAAGACTGTCCAGCTTCAAGGTGCGCAATTGCGTTGAGATCTCCGGCTGAAGAATGGCGTAGGTGCCGGCGGAGCCACAACACTGGTGAGCATCGCGCACCTCGACCAGCCTAAAGCCCAACCTTTTCAACAATGACTCAACGCGACCTTTGAGTTTTTGTCCGTGTTGCAAAGTGCAGGGCGCGTGAAATGCAATAGCGCGCGTATCCTCAACGCGCAAGGCATCAATATCCTCACGCGCCAGCACCTCCACCGGATCGACACACAAGCCTGAAATGCGCTTGGCTTTGTCGCGGCAGAGCATATCGTGGCGCAAGTGCCACGCGTAGTCTTTTACCATCACGCCACAGCCACTGGCCGTTACCAGTATCGCCTCAGCGCCGGCCTCAACATGCGGCCACCAGGCGTCGATGTTACGCCGCATATGGTCCTGCGCTTCCACCGGCTCCATCAAGTGTTGGCTCACGGCGCCACAACACGCGGCTTGAGCCACGCGCACGACCTCAATCCCCAAGCGGTCAAACACCAAGGCCGCCGCCTCATTGGTCGTTGGCGTTAATGCAGGCTGTACACAGCCATCCAGCATGAGCATCTTTCGCGTGTGTGAAGCAGGCATATGTGTCATACCCGCGCGTTTCTCAGGGATTTTTGCACGCAAGGACGCGGGCAGCAGCGGCCGACACAGGCGCCCCACTCCCAGAAAGAACGCAAAACGCCGACGATACGGCAACAACTTACGCAACACCCAACGCAGCATGGATTGCGGCAGAGGCCGATCGATCCGCTGTTCAACCAACTCACGGCCCATGTCGATCAAGTGGTTGTATTCCACGCCCGACGGGCAGGTTGTGGTGCAACTCAGGCACGTTAGACAGCGGTCCAAATGGTTCTGCACAGTCTCCGTGACCGTGCCGGTCTCAACAAACGTTTTGATCTGGTAGATACGCCCTCGCGGCCCGTCCAGCTCATGCCCCAACAAAGAAAAGGTCGGACAGGTCGCGTTGCAAAAGCCGCAGTGCACGCAGCTACGCAAAATGCGTTCGATGTCGTTGCCCGTCTGAGTGCCGCGTAAAAAATCCGCCAACTGAGTCTGCATTACGCCTCCGCTCCGTGATAATCAGACGAAAACACGCCCTGGGGATCAAACGCGTGCTTGATGCGCTGATGCAACTGCAACACGGGGGGCGACAATGCCGGGAATCGCTCGAGTGCCGTGTCTGGCGTGCGAAACAACACCGCGTGGCCGCCTGCCGCCGCAGCCGTATCCATCACGCTGTGTGCCGGGCGATCAGACTGGATCCAGCGCAGAGCGCCGCCCCAATCCAGCACCTGCTCGTCACCGAGCGCCAGCGCGCCCGTGGCCGGGGGCAGTGAGACGCGCCACAGCGACGCCACACCCTGAAAAAACGGCAAGCGCTGATCTTTGAGTGCTCGCCAGAAGCGTTCGGCGTCTTCATCAATGTCGCCGCCGATGCGCGCCGCACACTGGCTGATCACCGGCTCACTGCCTGCAATACGGACGTACAAACGCTGCTCGTAGCACGCCAAACCGGTCACATTGGGTGTGAATAAACGAATATCACTCAACGCCGAATACACGTCTGCCCCAGAGGGCAACTCACGCACCAAGGTGACTTCCATCGCCGGCTTGGGCACCACCTTGATTGAGGCTTGCAACACCACACCCAGCGTGCCCAGTGAGCCGGCCATCAGACGCGAGACATCGTAGCCAGCGACATTTTTTATGACCTGGCCGCCAAAATTCAGTATCTCGCCCTTGCCGTTCACAATCTGCACACCCAGCATGGCATCTCGCACCGAGGCCGCATAAGGCCTGCGCGAACCTGACAGGCCGCAGGCAATCATGCCGCCAATCGTGTCGCTGCCGGTAAACACTGGCGGCTCAAACGGGAACTGCTGACCTCGGGAACCCAACATGGACTCAACCGACTTGATCGGCGTGCCCGCACGCACCGTGACCACAAGCTCACTCGGCTCATACGACACCACACCACTGTGCGAGCGAAGAGACACGCGATTGACGTCCGGTCTTGGTGGCGCATAGAAGGCTTTACTGCCGGCTCCCACTATCGACAAGCATGACCCTGCTTCGTAGGCGTCGCGCACTTGGTCAGCGATGAGGGCACCACTTTGGGTGATCTCGTTTAAGGAAGACACCACAGCGATCAAAACCTCGGCAAATCGGGATGAGGCAGCGCGCCTTCGTGCACATGCATGGCACCAAACTCCGCACAGCGATGCAAGGTCGGCACGGCTTTTCCGGGATTGAGGAGACTGTCTGGGTCGAATGCTGCTTTCAGTGCATGAAACTGGCTGAGTTCCGGCGCGTTAAACTGCACACACATGGCGCCCAACTTCTCCATGCCGACACCGTGTTCACCCGTGACGGTTCCGCCCATGGCGACGCAACTCGCCAGAATTTCGGTACCGAGGTCTTCGGCTTTCTTGAGCTCGCCCGGTTGATTGGCATCAAACAGAATCAACGGATGCAAATTGCCATCACCAGCGTGAAACACGTTGGCGACGCGCAAACCATAGCCTTCGGAAAGCGCCGCGATTTTGCTCAGCACCTGCGCGAGATGCTTGCGCGGAATAGTGCCATCCATGCAGTAATAATCGGGAGAAATGCGCCCCACTGCCGGAAAAGCGGCCTTGCGCCCTGCCCAAAACAACGCGCGCTCCTCATCGTCTTGGGCAATACGTAACTCGCTGGCGCCGGCGCGACGAAAAATAGTACTGACCCGCTGCAAATCTTGCTCTACGTCATCTTCAATACCGTCGAGTTCGCAGATCAGGATGGCAGCCGCATCGACCGGATAATTGGCGTGAATAAAATCTTCAGCGGCGCGGATGGCCGGGTTGTCCATCATCTCTAATCCGGCGGGCGTGATGCCCTCAGAGATCACTGCAGCGACGGCCTCACTGGCGGCCTCCACCGTGCTAAAACTGGCGAGCAATGCCCGCGAAGACTGCGGTATCGGCAGCAGCGCAACGACCACCTCAAGGATCACCGCCAACATCCCTTCTGAGCCGGTCAACAAGGCAAGTAAGTCATAACCAGGGTTGTCGTAAGCGAGTGACCCTGCCGTCAGCACATCGCCGTCAATCGTGACGTAACGTAGCTGACGAATATTGTGCACCGTCAAGCCATACTTAAGACAGTGAACCCCGCCGGCATTTTCGGCGACATTGCCTCCGATGGAACAGGCAATTTGCGAGGAGGGATCGGGCGCGTAATAGAGGCCATGTTCTTTCGCGGCTTCAGTGATCGCAAGGTTCCTGACACCCGGTTGAACACGGGCAACGCGATTGTCCGTGTCAATATGCAGAATACGGCTGAACTTGGTCATCACCAACAAGACGGCATTTTCAATCGGGAGGGCGCCACCCGACAAGCCGGTGCCGGCACCGCGCGTCACCAGAGGCACGCCGGCTTCGCGACAGACCTGCACCACCCAAACCACCTGCGCTTCGGACTCGGGCAAGACCACCAGCAATGGCGTCTGACGATAGACCGACAGCCCATCACACTCAAACGGCGCAAGCTGCTCTGGCTCTAATAAGATGCAGGCGCGCGGCACGCCTTCTGACAGCCGCCGCGCGATGTTGCCTTGTAAATCTGAATCCACGTGCACACTCCGGCCAGGGCGCTGAGGCTACCAAACGGTCTTCATCGTACCACCGTCGACCACTAAGGTTTCGCCGGTGATATAGCTCGCCGCCTCTGACAACAAAAAAGCGCCTGCACGGCCAAATTCGTCGGGTGTGCCGTAGCGACCGAGCGGAATGGCCCCCTGCTGCGCAGCTTTGATGTCTTCTTCGCTTTGCCCCAGAGACGCGGACTTTTCTTCAATCAGGCTCTTGAGCCGATCAGTATACACCAGCCCTGGCACCAAATTGTTCACACGAATCTTCTCTGGCGCGAGTTGCTGAGAAAGGCTTTTTGCAAGACTGACAACGCCCGAGCGCATCACATTTGACAGCAAGAGATTGTCGATCGGCTCCTTGACTGAGCTTGAAGTCAGGGTGAGGATAGAACCGCCGCCTTGTGCGCGCAGCGTGGGCAGCACACCGCGAATCATGCGCACGCTGCTTAATAGGGTCAACTCAAATGCAGCCTGCCAATCAGCATCATCAAAATCGTCAAACACGCCAAACGGTGGTCCACCCGCATTCACCACCAAACCGTCAATACGCCCGAAATCTGCCAACACCGCATCAACCCACGCGGTAATTGACGCCCCGTCTCGCGCATCAAAGGCGTAACCCCGCACCTCTGCCTGACTCTCAGACGCGAGAGAGGCCGCAGCCCTCTGCGTGGTTGCCAAATCGCGTGCACCGAGGGCAACCTTGCCACCATCGGCGGCCAGGGCGCTTGCAATACCGTAGCCCAGCCCCTTGCTGCCACCGGCCACGATGAATACTTTTGACGAAATACCTAAGTCCACTGATTACTCCAATCCGCACACCTGCAAGCTCGCAGCCTATACGGGAGACATTCTGGAAAAAAGCCATCTGCAAGACACTACCTCCTGCAGGCACTGGCGGATGACGTGAATGGCAATGAGTTTACGGAGTCAGACGCGCAGAAACAACCACGCCGAAGGACGGAATGTTGGCGAAGATTAGCTTGCTTGACGCGCCATCGGGAGGCTGGCAGAGGGTGTCAAGGCGGTTGTGGGCACGCTCTGAGAATGCGCGATGACATAGTCAATATCAAACTGCGACAAGACCTCCAGCGATGCGGCATCCTCGGCATGGACAACCACAGCCTTGCCCGAGAGGTGAGCAATATCGCGCACGGAGGCAACGATTCTGCGCTGCACAGCGCGCGTGCCCAAATCGCGCGTGAGCGTATGATCCAGCTTAAGGTATTTGATCGGCAGAGTATCCAAGCCACTCAAGGTCGCAAGCCCGGCGCTGAACTTGTCGAGCATGATATCAATGCCCCATCGCTGCCACAGCGCAGACGCTTCACTGATACGGCTCCGGTGTTGCTGCAGCGCATTTTCGGCAATACTGAAAATCAAGCGCCCCTGCGCGGGCGGCTGCGCCATCAGTAGTTCTTCAGTGGCGTCTAAAAAGGCATCCACGGCCAGGGACTCACCGGATAAAGGCACAATAACTGGCACCTGGTTTTCCGCGTCACTCAACCCAGCATCCGGGTGTTGCGGTGAGAGTACCGCCAGGACTTTTTCCAACGCGAGCAGATCAAGTTTCTCCGTGTACTTGTATCGCTCAACCACAGGTTGATACTGATGGGCCGGGATCGGATGATCCGTATCGCCAAGTAACAACACCGCTTTATAGAACACCAGATCTTCGTCGGTGCTTGTGCGATGGAGCGACTGCACATCAAGCAGCGCGCAATGATGGTCAATCTGACGCAAAATCGTGTCCGTACGGCCATCCGCCTGATCTTTCTCTTGCAGGTCGATATCTTCGGGTTGAGCAACGTGTACCCGGTTGCGGCCTGCGTTCTTCGCTGCATAGCAGGCGGCATCGGCGCGGCGCAGTAACACACTCAGACTGGGCGAGTCTGCCGCAACACCGACCAGCCCGATACTGACACCCACCTGAAACGACTGCTCATTCCACACAAAGCGGAAGTCTGCGACACTCTTGCGCAGTTTCTCGCACACGCGGCGCCCCTGATTGACCGAGCAATCGCGCAAGATGATGGCAAATTCGTCACCACCCAGGCGCGCCAACACGTCAGCCGACCGTAAACTGTCGCGCAAGAGACGTGAGAGCTGACGCAGCAACTCATCCCCCGCCGCATGTCCGGCTGTATCGTTGACGTTCTTAAACTTATCCAAGTCCAGAAAAACCAATACGTGCTCATTGTTGTGCTGCTTGACACGCTCGAGCAAGAGCTGCATATGCTGATTAAAACGCCCGCGATTCGCTAACCCCGTCAGCATGTCATGATTGGCGCGGTATGACAGTTCGTTTTGCAACTCCTGCTCTTTGGTCACATCACGTATGATCACAATAGCGCCGTCTACGGTACCGTTCTCACCACCGATGGGCGCTGCGCTGATTTTCACCGCCACTTTTTTGTTCACCGACTGATACAGGTACAACGGCTCCTCGGGAGAGAATACCTGTTGGCTCCTGATGCAGTAGTCCACCGGTTGGCAGGGCATCACATGCGCATCGTCGGCATTTTCAAACACCAGTATCACTGCGACCGGCAAACCAATG
>DOIU01000275.1 GCA_003511825.1 Gammaproteobacteria bacterium
CTGCGGTATAACCTGAGAACTCCTCCACCGCGCGTACAATCGCTGACCCGGCGTCCGTCTCTACGGCGGCGATCCCGGGGAAGAGCTTCTCAAAGGATAATTCGCAGCCAGACTCATCCGCCATCACACCGCGTAAGCGGTTGCGCAAGGCGTTGCGGGTTTCATCGAGATCCATGCCCGGCAGCGGCCGTAAATCAATCGACAGATCGCACTGACCGCAAATTCGATTGGGGTTATCACCGCCGCAGATATGACCCAAATTGAGCGTCGGGTAGGGCACCTTGAAGGCATCGTTGCGATAGCGGCTTTGCAGCTCTTGGCGAAAGGTGAGGATTTCGCTCATCACACGATGCATGGCTTCCATGGCGTTGTAGCCGAGCGTCGGATCACTGGAGTGACCGCTCTGTCCGCGAATGCGGATACCCTCCATAAAAATGCCCTTATGCATCCGCACCGGGCGCAAGCCAGTCGGTTCACCGACCAGAGCAAAACGGCCGGGGCTGATCCCTTCTTCCACCAAAGCGCGCGCGCCGAGCATGCCGCTCTCTTCATCCGCTGTCGCCAGAATGGTCAGTGGCGCCTTGAGCGGCTTGTCCGCGAATATCCTCGCCGCCTCAATCGCCATGGCCAAAAAGGACTTCATATCGGTCGTGCCCAGGCCGTAGAGCCGATCATCACGTTGCGTCACGCTGAATGGATCGCTCTGCCACAATTGCGGATCGCACGGCACCGTGTCTGTGTGCCCCGACAGCACCAGTCCGCTGGGCCCTTGGCCCAGCGTGGCCACCATATTGTAGTGACCGGGTTTGGCGACCACCGGCTGCACCTGCACCGCAAAGCCCAGTGCGGTTGTCCACTCAGCCAGGCGGTCAATCACGGCTTTGTTACTCATATCAAAGTCGGGGTTAACACTGCTGACCGATGGCGTTGCCACCATGTCGCGGATCATATCCATTAAGGGGGGAAGGGTCATGCCACTGAAGTTTCCTGCACAAAGCGTATCAGCATAACGAATTCCGCAAATGCGTGAAACTCTCAGCAGCGAAGTCTTTTGGTCCCGCTTGCTGCCGTGTAGAATGAACGGTTACGCTTAATTTGCAGCAATCATTTGGGGTTTATTCATGCCGCAGTACCGATCCAGGACCACAACGCACGGACGCAATATGGCAGGCGCTCGCGCTTTGTGGCGCGCAACCGGAATGAAAGATGATGACTTTGACAAGCCCATCATCGCGGTATCCAACTCCTTTACGCAGTTCGTGCCCGGCCACGTGCACCTCAAGGACCTGGGCCAGCTCGTGGCGCGCGAAATCGAGCGCAGCGGCGGCGTGGCCAAAGAATTCAACACCATCGCCGTTGACGACGGCATCGCCATGGGCCATGGCGGCATGTTGTACAGTCTGCCTTCGCGTGAAATTATTGCCGACGCCGTGGAGTATATGGTCAATGCCCACTGTGCCGACGCCATCGTCTGCATCTCCAACTGCGACAAAATCACCCCAGGCATGCTCAACGCCGCGATGCGCCTGAACATTCCGGTGATCTTTGTTTCGGGTGGGCCGATGGAATCCGGCAAGGCCACTATCGGCGGCGAAGTCGTCCACCTGGATCTGGTTGACGCCATGGTGTCAGCAGCAGACCCGAAAGAAACCGATGAACATGTCTTTCATATGGAGCGCTCCGCTTGCCCGACCTGCGGCTCATGCTCCGGTATGTTTACCGCCAACTCTATGAACTGCCTGGTGGAAGCTCTCGGTCTTGGCCAGCCCGGCAACGGCTCACTGCTGGCCACACACGCCGAGCGCGAAAAGCTGTTCCTCAGCGCGGGCCGACGCATCGTTGACCTGGCCAAACGCTACTACGAACAAGACGACGACAGCGTCCTACCGCGTTCTATTGCAACCCGCGACGCCTTCGAGAACGCGATGTCACTCGATATCGCCATGGGTGGCTCCACCAACACCATTCTGCATTTGCTGGCAGCGGCAGAAGAGGGCGGTGTTGATTTCTCCATGAAAGACATTGACCGACTCTCGCGACGGGTGCCGCATTTATGCAAGGTCGCCCCTTCAACGCAAAAATACCACATGGAAGACGTCCACCGCGCCGGCGGCGTGCTGGGTATTCTCGCCGAGCTGGATCGTGCCGGCATGCTGCACAGAGACACCTACACCGTTTACGCCCCGACCATGGGCGACGCGCTCGACGAGTGGGATATCATGACCTCCACCAACCCGCGCACCACGGAATTCTATCGTGCAGGGCCAGGCGGCGTCCCAACGCAAACCGCGTTCAGCCAGGATAAAAAATTCCCTACCGCTGACACAGACCGTGCCAACGGCTGTATCCGCAATATCGAACACGCTTTCAGCCTCGACGGTGGTCTGGCCGTGCTCTACGGCAACATCGCCGAAGACGGTTGCGTGGTCAAAACCGCGAGCGTTGACGAAAGCATCCTCGTTTTTTCCGGCCGCGCCCGTGTCGTTGAGAGCCAGGAAGACGCCATCAGCATTATCCTCGACGGCAAAATTGAAGCCGGCGACGTCGTCTTGATCCGCTACGAAGGCCCCAAGGGTGGCCCCGGCATGCAAGAAATGCTGTACCCAACAAGCTACCTGAAATCCATCGGTCTCGGCAAAGAATGCGCCTTGCTCACCGACGGGCGCTTCTCCGGCGGCACCTCAGGTCTGTCCATTGGTCATGTCTCACCCGAAGCCGCTGAAGGCGGCGCCATTGGCCTTGTCGAAGAAGGCGATACCATCGACATCAACATCCCCGAGCGCACCATCAATGTCGCCGTCAGCGACGAGGTCCTCGCGCAACGACGCGCCGCCATGGACGCCAAGGGCGAAAACGCCTGGAAACCCGTCAACCGCGAACGCGTCGTCAGCAAATCACTGGAAGCCTTTGGCATGATGGCGACATCAGCGTCACGTGGCGCCGTGAGGGATTTGAGCCAGATTAAACGGCGTGGGTGAGGGCTGGCGCGCTAAGGTTTAGCCCGGCGTAACCGATTATTGTATTAAAGGGCGATCACAATAAGCCAACTACAGGTGATTTCCGCAGTTGGCTTAAAGGTATCGTGCTTGTCTTTTTGGTAACGCAAACTCAAGAGCTTCGACCTGCTTTCGGCCAGCCTGGGAAAGGATTGTGCCAGGTTTTCCAAACCAATGTCCCAGACGCCATTTCTTCGTCAGTGAGCAAACAGGCGTCTAAGCCTGCGCGCAGTGCGTCTTCGTCCATATCCATCCCGATAAACACGAGTTCCTGACGCGCATCGCCGACACCGTCTTGCCATTTCTCGCGGATCAAAGCGACGGTTTCTGGGTCTTCTGGCCAGCGATCAGCGGGTACCGCGATCCACCAATGACCCGCAGGCCCGTGCCGTGCGACAGCGCCAGCCTGTGACCAAGACCCTGCAATACTGGGATGGCTGGCCAACCAAAAGTAACCCTTCGAGCGCACCACACCTGACCACTCACGTTGGACGGCATCATAAAAGCGGTCTGGGTGAAAGGGACGGCGCGCGCGATAGACAAAATGGCTGATGCCATACTCCTCGGTTTCAGGCGTATGGGTTCCTCGCAGCTCCTGCAGACAGCCCGGCGCTTTCGCCGCTTCATAAAAATCAAACAGCCCCGTCTCCAGCACCTGATCCAGCGGTACTTGCCCAAAAGTGGCTGCCTCGATGCGCGCACGCGGATTGAGGGATTTCAAGATGGCCGTCAGCTGCTCGCGCTCCTCGTCGCTGACAAGATCCGCCTTGTTAATGACAATGACATCGCAAAACTCAACCTGCTCAATCAGTAAATCAACGACCGTCCTTTGATCCTCTTCGCCCAGTGATTCACCGCGCGCATGCAAACGATCACGAGAACGATAATCACGCAGGAAATTAAGAGCATCGACCACAGTGACCATGGTGTCGAGCCGTGCAATTTCATTCAGACTGCGCCCATCTTCACCTTCAAAGGTAAACGTCTCAGCGACCTGCAGCGGCTCGGAAATACCGGTGGACTCGATCACCAACTGATCAAAACGACCCGCCTTGGCAAGACGGTCAACCTCAACCAACAAATCCTCCCGCAACGTACAGCAAATACAGCCGTTGCTCATTTCCACAAGCTTTTCATCCGTGCGTGACAGCTCCGCGCCGCCATTACGTATCAGTCCTGCGTCTATATTGATCTCACTCATGTCGTTAACGATCACAGCAACCCGGCGACCTTCACGATTATTGAGAATATGATTCAGTAGCGTCGTCTCTTGCCCGCACCTAAGAAGCCCGAGAGCACGGTGACCGGCAACTGTTTACTGTCGGAAGACTGCCAAACGTTATCACGCATCTTGATACCTTCGAGATAAACAATGAGTTGAACGTACAGTGCCAATGACGAGTATCGAGAACAGAAACAAGGTGAAATCAATGACACTAAAAAATGTAATGTTATAACATAACTTATATCATTTCAGCGCATCTGCGCAATCCATCCAACATCAACGAGCAGCGATTGAGCGGATGAGGGACCAACCCGCATCTCCCTTGAAACCTGAAGCGACCGAACTAACGCCACCCAATGATGGAACCCGAACCCCAAGAAGTGAGCCACAGAAAAGGCAGATCGAGAAAACCGCAGGCAACGAATCTCAACCTGCGTTGATGACGACCTGTAACGTGCGATGAAGCTAGGAGAGGAGGGCTGATGAGGGGTGGGATGAGCCCTCCCGCAATGCTGATGTGAGCGAATGATTAATTTAACATAATATATATTATGCGCAGTCATTAGCTCGGGAATAAAGCTAACATATGGTTCCCGAGCCATACCGTGGACAATGTTGCCAATCTGCTGGATATGTCGCATCGCAGGTTCTCAGACTGCTACATTGATACCACCGGATGGTGTTGATGCAATCAGACACAAGGTGCCTGGTCAATCCCCGAACAACCGGATTGATCAAGCCAAGCGAGAACTGGCCTTGTCGTTGGTCCGAAAGGACTATCCGTATTTCCGGACTACATTGGTCACTGAGATGCTGGCAGAACGTCACGGTTTCTAGGTCTCGCGTTAAACACAACGTCAATGGATGATTCATGATGGTCTCTGAATGTGCCGTCAGGAACGCCGAGCGTTCCATCAGCCACGGCTGCGACGTGAATGCTATGGCGCGCTGATACAGACCGATGATTCAGATCATCGCTGATTTGAAGAGCACGGCAATCCGCACACCCTACTCGTTTTTATCGACGATGCGACTGGCACCTTGACGGAGCTGCGTTTTGTACAGTCCGAGAGTACATTTTCTTGTTTTGAAGCGCTCGAGAACTACCCGGTTCAACATGGACGCTCTGTTGCATTCAAGCCAAGACCGGATCAGTGTGTGACCCACGCGGCCATAGAAGGTGCTCTACTTTCGGCCAATAGCGCACATTCCAAGGCGGCAAATCCTAGCCTCAAGGCCTGTTTATCATCACCGATAATATATTAAGGGGCTGACACCTGACTT
>DOIU01000122.1 GCA_003511825.1 Gammaproteobacteria bacterium
TAAATCCGACCATTTTCAGTTGTGCGCCCCCCTTACCGATGACAATGCCCTTTTGGCTGGCTTTTTCCACCCACACCACGGCACCGATACGCAGCATCTCACCATCTTGCTCAAACTGCTCGATCTCCACGCTCAGCGAGTACGGCAGTTCTTTCTCCAACAAGCGTGTCAGCTGCTCTCGCACCAGTTCCGCCGCCAGAAAGCGCATGGATCGGTCGGTAAAATCATCGGCATCAAACCGATGTCCGGCGGCAGGCATGGCGTCAATCAGGAACGCTTCCAGGCGATCGACGTGATCACCATTACGTGCAGAGATCGGGATCACCTCACGCAGCATGGTCGGGCGCGGCAGCTGCTGCAAATACGGCAAGAGACGTTCACGTGGCTGCACGCGATCGACTTTATTCACCGCAATAAACACCGGTACATCACTCTTTTCGACAAACTCGTAAGCGCGTTGGTCATCTTCATTCCAGCTCAAGGCCTGGACGACAAAAACGACTGCATCAACGCCGTGCAAAGCCGCACTGGCGGTGCGATTGAGCACCCGATTCAGGACGCGTTTGCCCTCGACATGAATGCCGGGGGTATCGACAAAAATCAGCTGTGTATCGCCCTGAGTTTTCACGCCCAGGACGCTGTGACGCGTGGTTTGAGGTTTGTGCGCCGTGATGCTGAGCTTCATGCCAATAAGGCGATTCAGCAGCGTCGACTTGCCAACATTCGGACGTCCGGCAATAGCAATAGTGCCGCATCGGCTCATGAGGAACGTTTCCGGGACTTGGCGATATCCTTGTGTTCGCGGAGTTGATTGAGGACTTCCAGCGCCGCAGCTTGCTCGGCCTTGCGACGACTGGTCGCGCGCGCTTCACAGGTCACTGCGGGTTGCTCAATGTGACAAGCCACCAGAAATTGCTGGGCGTGTGGCTTGCCCGTGACCTCCAGCGTTTCGTATCGAGGTCGCGACATGCCACGCGCCTGCAAGAATTCTTGTAAACGGGTTTTGGGGTCCAGCAGCTCTTCAGGCGATGGCAAGGACGCCAATCGCGCCTCATACAGCCGCAGCACAAACGCGCGACACGGCTCAAAACCGGCATCCAGGTAGACGGCGCCGATAATCGCTTCCAACGCGTCAGCAAGAATCGAGTCGCGCTCAAAGCCGCCACTGCGCAGCTCGCCGGTACCCAGTAACAAGAAGTCACCCAAGTCCAGCTCGCGGGCAATTTCACTCAAGGTCGCGCCACGCACCAGAAAGGCACGCAAGCGACTGAGGGTACCCTCGTCAGCATCGGGTTTACGGAAATAGAGTTCAGAAGCGATGATAAAATTGAGCGCGCCGTCGCCCAGGTACTCCAGGCGTTCATTGTTACGGCCTGACGCACTGCGGTGCGTCAGCGCACAATCTAACAAAGTCAGATCATGAAAAGCGAGATCGAGGTGTTTACTGAGGCGTGTGGCGTCGTCTGTCAATTCAGACCTATGTTTGTTTCGTGAAAGCGGGCAACCAATTCCATATTGTAGATCAAAGGACGCCGGACTTCATAATCCACATCAACAATTAATCCGAGCTCGCGGTCTCGACGCACGGAAATGACTTCGGCGGGATCAAGATCCCAGAGGCTATTGGTTTGAAAGCGTTGTGCCACTGACTGCTTGATTTGTCGAACCGATTTGTCGCGCAGGCCAGGCTCTTGTGACACGTCTTTGGCAATGTCCATCACCGTCATGTGATTGAAATACATCGGTGCTGCGCTCATCGCAAAAATAGCGGCTGCAGCGATAATTGCAATCACCACCATTGCCCCAATCAGACCAATGCCACGCTGCCTGCAGCGCTGTGCTACAGAATGCGATTTCCCAGTCGTTCCCATGCCAATCCTCCGGTGTTCCAGTTCCAGTGCATCCAAATAATCATTGCCTTACCGACAAGGTTTTCTTCGGGCACATACCCCCAGAAGCGACTGTCATTGCTGTTGTCACGGTTATCACCCATGACAAAGTAATGCCCTTCAGGCACTACCCATTCGCCGTTGATCACGCGTTTATCCAGCGAAACCAGCGCTCTGTGCTCGACACCTTGCAGATTCTCTTTGAGTTCAAGCAGATTCTGTGCCGGGCTAGATGCCTCAGGGGGTTGGAACAAGCCTATTTTTTCAACAGGCACGGGTTGGCCATTGATGGTGAGCGTTTTGTTGTAATAACGGATTCGGTCGCCGGGTACACCGATGATGCGCTTGATGTAATCCAGCGACGGATCGCGTGGAAAACGGAACACAGCCACATCGCCGCTCTTGGGCGTACTGAGGTCGAGGATCTTGGTATTGGTGACCGGTAAACGAATACCGTAGGTAAACTTATTCACGAGGATAAAGTCACCTACCAGCAAGGTCGGGATCATGGAGCCCGACGGAATCCTGAAAGGCTCAAAGATAAACGAGCGCAACACTAAAACGATCAACAACACCGGAAAAAACGATTTCGCATACTCGACCAAAATCGGGTCCGGCGTGGATTGACGGGCGTCGCTGGGTGCGTCAGCCGGTGCGGCGCC
This sequence comes from Gammaproteobacteria bacterium, assembly GCA_003511825.1. Lineage (GTDB taxonomy): Bacteria > Pseudomonadota > Gammaproteobacteria > Granulosicoccales > Granulosicoccaceae > UBA7957. Next base: position 2,552 of record DOIU01000122.1, read on the forward strand.
GGCAGCCAATGCGGCACGACGTTTGGGTGCAAACAGCAATCTGTCGAGCAACCAAATTAAACCGGAGACCAGTGTGGCAAGCACCAGCACCAAAGCGAAATCTACATTCATGTCTGTCGTTGTCCGTTGCGGTGTTTAGTTTTTATCCACTTTGAGCACAGCCAGGAAGGCTTCCTGAGGGATTTCCACACGCCCTATTTGCTTCATGCGGGGCTTACCGGCTTTTTGTTTTTCGAGCAGCTTGCGCTTGCGGGTGATATCCCCGCCATAGCACTTCGCGGTGACGTTCTTACGCAGCGCCTTGATGGAACTGCGGGCGATGATATGCCCGCCGATGGCGGCCTGGATTGCGACTTCAAACATCTGCCGCGGGATGATTTCCTTCATGCGCTCGGTGAGTTCTCGCCCACGACTTTGCGAGCGGTTGCGATGCGAAATGACTGACAAGGCATCGACGCGATCGCCATTGATGAGTATATCAACTTTGACCAGATCCGCCGGCTGGAAGCGAACAAACTCATAGTCAAACGACGCGTAACCGCGGCTGACTGACTTGAGCTTGTCAAAGAAATCGAGCACCACCTCGCTCATTGGCATCTCGTAGGCCAAGGAAATCTGATGCCCCACGTATTGCATTTGTTTTTGCACGCCGCGCTTATCAATGCATAGCTTGATCACATCGCCGACATAGTCTTTGGGCACCAGGATATTGGCGATGATGATCGGCTCGCGAATTTCCTCAACGTAGTTAGTTGCCGGCAAATCTGACGGGTTATGGATATAGATGACTTCACCATCGGTCATCTGCACCTCGTAGACCACCGTCGGCGCCGTGGTGATTAAATCCAGATCGTACTCGCGCTCCAGGCGCTCCTGCACGATCTCCATGTGCAACATACCCAGGAAACCGCAGCGAAAACCAAAGCCGAGTGCACTGGAGGTCTCGGGCTCAAAGTGCAATGAGGCATCGTTGAGGCGCAGCTTTTGCAGCGCTTCGCGAAAGCTTTCATAGTCATCGGAGCTGATCGGGAACAAGCCCGCGAAGACGCGTGGCTGCACTTCTTTAAAACCGCCCAGCGGTTCCTCGGCCGGTTGCTTGGCCAGGGTGATGGTGTCGCCCACACGCGCGGCCTCAATCTCTTTGATACCGGCGATGATGTAACCTACTTCGCCCACATCCAGACGATCGCGCGCTGATCGCTTGGGCGTGAACACACCCACCTCATCAGCTTGGAACACGCGCCCGGTCGACATGATCTGGATTTTGTCGCGCTTGCTGATGCGCCCTTCCACCAAGCGAACCAGCGTGATAACACCGACGTAGCTGTCAAACCAGGAGTCGACGATCAAGGCTTTGGTCGGCGCTTCACTGTCACCGCCGGGTGCCGGTACATGCTCAACCAATTGCTCAAGCAGATCGGTCACGCCGACACCGGTTTTCGCGCTCACGTGGACCGCGTCGCTGGCATCGAGACCAATGATCTCTTCGATCTCATCCACCACTCGATCCGGATCAGCGGCGGGCAGATCAATTTTGTTCAGTACCGGCAAGACTTCCAGGTCTTGCTCAATCGCGGTATAGCAGTTCGCGACGCTCTGCGCCTCAACCCCTTGAGACGCATCGACCACCAACAGCGCACCCTCACACGCCGCCAGCGAACGCGACACTTCGTAGGAGAAGTCCACATGCCCGGGCGTGTCAATGAAGTTCAGATGGTAGGTCTCACCATCGCGCGCAACGTAATCGAGCGACACCGCTTGCGCTTTAATGGTGATACCCCGCTCGCGTTCCAAGTCCATGGAATCGAGCACCTGCTCGGCCATTTCGCGTTCACTCAAACCCCCGCAGCTCTGTATAAAACGATCCGCCAGGGTCGATTTGCCGTGATCAATGTGCGCGATGATAGAAAAGTTTCTGATCTTATCCTGCATAACTGCGTTCAGGGCCTGTGCTGTTCAAGCGCTGATTGGAGAGACTCCAAATCTAAAAAGTAATGGCAGATTTCATGCTCGCCCAGATACAAGGCCGGAACGAGCGTATTGAATTTGGCGTGCAAGGCGGGGTCCAGATCAATGTCCCGGACCTCCACACGATAGTGGTAAGTGTCGGAAAACTCATTCAGAACCGCCAACATGTCATCACACAAGTGACAACCGCGGCGACTATAAAGCGTCAGCGTTGGCTCGGCAAGTTTCAAATTGGTTCAAGGCATCCTGATCGAGAGAAAAACGGGCCCGGTCTCGCGCTGCACCAGCACCGCAACCCGCTGACCGGCGCTGAGTGACGCCGTCACCTCGCGCCATTGCTCGGGCGCATCCACGGCGACCCCATCCAATGATAGCACCACATCCCCCGATTGCAGCCCGGCGTCCTCCGCAGGCCCTGGCCGCACGTCCTCAACCGTTACCCCTGGGCGCGACAGCCCCAGGGTTTCACGGGTTTCTTGGTCCGTCTCGCGTAAGCGCAGCCCCAGGTCCTGATCGTCCAGCGTCGCATCGGCGCGACCTGCGGCGGCGAGGAGTTCTGCTTCGTCCGGCAATTCACCCAAAGCAATGCGCAAGCGCTGACGCTTGCCGTCGCGCATGACGATCACCTCTGCAGGCTGCTGCAGCGAACTGCGCCCTACCACCGGGGGCAAGGCCGACGAGGTCCCGATCGGCTCGCCGTTAAACACCACAATCACATCGCCCACGCGCAACTCCGACCCAGCTGCCGGACCGTTTGGCAAGATGTTGGTGATCAAGGCCCCTTCCGGGCGGGACATACCGAATGAATCGGCAAGCTCTTCAGTGACATGCTGGATAATCACACCCAGCCAAGCCCGCGTGACCTTGCCGCGCGTCTGCAACTGCTCGGCGACATTCAGGGCAATATCAATCGGAATCGCAAATGACAAGCCCATAAAACCGCCACTGCGACTGTAAATCTGGGCGTTAATC
>DOIU01000124.1 GCA_003511825.1 Gammaproteobacteria bacterium
GGCCATCTCGACAAACCCGCCGGGGAAGAAGTTCACCATATGGGGGTCGGACAAGGTCAGCGATGCCGCGCCCCCCGCCTCTCGGGCGATGCGACCGGCTTCAATCGCTGCTTGGCGACCGCTGTCACTGGCGACCAGATAGCCTTCGAGATAGACATATTCTGACTGCGCGATGGCGTCAGGGTTAAGCTCCGCCGTCGACAATTCGCTGGTGATCCCGAGGTAGGTGTTCATGGTGCGGTCAGCATCAGGCGTGATCAGTACCAGACACTTGCCGGTGACGCCAGGTTCACGCGGGTGTTCGAGCGCGATGCTGTGTACACCGCAATCCAGTAAATCCTGTAAATAAAAGGTGCCGGCCTCGTCGTCGCCGACCTTGCCGGAGTAATAGGCCTTGCCGCCGAGCTGAGCCACGGCGATCACCGTATTGGCGGCCGAGCCGCCACAGGCGCGTTTGTGCCGATGCACGGCCAGTTGTTCGCTCAATGCGTGGTGGCGATCTTGTTCGATTAAGGTCATCAGGCCTTTGTCGATGTTGAGCGCATCCAGCACTGAGACCGGGACTTCGTATTCCATGTCGACCAGCGCATTGCCGACGCCGTACACGTGATATTCGCGCATGCCGTTCTCCGAGTGATTAAGTGCGCGCATTATCGCCACGCCGGGCAGCTAATACAATCCTTCGCCCCAGCAGCGCAGAGCAGGGGGCTATCATGGGCGCTATTGCCGGCTGTGGCTCGGCCTCACGTTGGCAGCTACGGATAATGCGGTTAGAATCACAGGTTTTGTCAGCGCCGCTCTGGCGACTACCTCAGGAAACCAATCATGCGAACACACTATTGCGGTGCCGTGACCACCGACGCACTTGACCAGGAAGTGATTCTGACCGGCTGGGTGCATCGGCGGCGCGACCATGGTGGGGTCATTTTCGTTGACCTGCGAGACTACCACGGCCTGGTCCAAGTGGTGTTCGATCCTGATCGCGAAGCGATCTTTACCATGGCTGAGCATATTCGCAACGAATTCGTCTTGCGTGTGACCGGGCGCGTTCGCCATCGCCCGGCAGGCACGATCAATGAAGATCTCGCCACGGGTCACGTGGAAGTGCTCGCCACGGACTTGGAAGTCCTCAATCGCTCAGAAACCCCGCCGTTCCAGCTCGACGATAATGATGTGCATGAAGAGAACCGGCTGAAGTACCGGTACATTGATTTGCGTCGTCCGGAGATGCAGCAGCGCCTGCGCATCCGTTCGTCGGTGATTTCGCACTTGCGGCGTTACCTGGAAGACAATGACTTCATTGATGTTGACACGCCCGTGCTGACGCGGGCGACCCCCGAAGGTGCGCGCGATTACCTGGTGCCGAGCCGTACCCACAACGGGTCGTTCTTCGCCTTGCCGCAATCGCCGCAGTTGTTCAAACAACTGTTGATGATGGGTGGCGTGGATCGCTACTACCAGGTTGCGCGCTGCTTTCGCGATGAAGATTTGCGCGCCGACCGCCAACCCGAGTTTTCTCAATTGGATATAGAGATGTCGTTCGTCAACGAAGACGACATCATGATGCTGATGGAGCGCATGATCACGGACGTCTTCCGTGAGGTGCTGGAGGTGGCTTTGCCGCAGCCGTTCCCGCGCATGACCTTTGCCGAGGCGATGCATCGCTACGGTTCCGATAAGCCTGATTTGCGCATTGGGCTCGAGTTTGTTGATCTCTCCGACGCGATGACAGAGGTGGACTTTAAAGTCTTCTCTGGCCCGGCCAACAGTGACGATGGTCGTGTGGTCGCGCTCACCATCCCGCAAGGTGGTCGCCTTACCCGCAAGGAAATAGACGGCTACACTGAGTTTGTCGGGCGTTACGGCGCCAAAGGGCTGGCCTATATTAAAGTGAATGAGGTTGCCAAGGGGCGCGAGGGTTTGCAATCACCCATCGTGAAATTCTTTGACGACGCGGTGATCGCCACCTTGCTGGAGCGCACAGGCGCTACCGACGGTGATTTGATTTTCTTTGGTGCGGATAGCAATAAGGTCGTCAACGAAGCGATGGGCGCCTTGCGCGTGCGCATCGGCCACGATCTGGGGCTGGTGGAGCAGGGTTGGAAGCCTCTGTGGGTGGTTGACTTCCCGATGTTTGAATGGGACGAGCGAGAGCAGCGTTGGACTGCCTTGCACCACCCCTTCACCGCGCCTGCGGTGGATACCCCCGAAGCCATGGAAGCGGACCCTAAGGGCTGCTTGTCGCGGGCCTACGATATGGTCTTGAACGGCACGGAGCTGGGTGGCGGCTCCATCCGTATTCACAATGCAGAGATGCAGCAAAGCGCGTTGCAATTGCTCGGCATTGATGAAGAAGAAGCCAACGAGAAATTTGGCTTCTTGCTGCGCGCCCTGCGTTACGGCGCGCCGCCGCACGGGGGCTTGGCCTTTGGTCTGGATCGCTTGATCATGTTGATGACGGGGGCGGCGTCGATTCGCGACGTGATGGCGTTCCCGAAAACGCAGACGGCGGCCTGCCCGCTGACGAACGCACCCGGTACGGTATCGGAGCAGCAGTTGCGCGAATTGTCCTTACGTCTGCGCAAGCCTGCGGACACGGCGTCGCAAGCGTAACCCGCCGATCATGTCGGCATCGCCAGCCAATTCGTGGGATAACACCGAGACGGTGGTCTTGGTGCACGGCTTGTGGATGCACGGCACGGTCATGCATTGGTTTGCGCGTCGACTGCGTCGCCAGGGATATCGCGTCGAGGTATTTTCTTACCGGTCACTGCTGCGCACACCCACAGAAAACGCCGATCACTTGGTGCGCCGCCTGGAGCAGATGACCACGCCGGTGGTGCACTTGGTTGGTCACAGCTTGGGCGGTATTGTATTGTTGCATGTGTTGGATCGATACGCCGAGCTCAAGCCAGGCCGGCTGGTGTTGCTCGGCAGTCCGGTCCAGGGCAGTC
>DOIU01000288.1:0-3754 GCA_003511825.1 Gammaproteobacteria bacterium
CGCGCCTTTTCCCGAGGACAATCCGCCCAGCCCGACAAAGATCGCGCTGGGTAAGCGTTTGTTCTTTGATAAGCGGTTATCGCGCGATAACCAAGTCGCTTGCGCCTCCTGCCATGTGTTGTCGACGAAATACGCGGGAGCAGACGGTTTGCGCACTTCCGTGGGCATTGGTGGGCAACAGGGCGAGCGCAATGCACCGACGGTTCTGAATGCCGCTTTTCAATCGCATTTATTTTGGGATGGCCGTGCGCGTTCGTTGGAAGCGCAAGCTGTGGGGCCCTTGATCAACCCGGTGGAGATGGGCATGCCCGATGGGGCGAGCGTGGTGGACAAGGTGCGCAGTATCGCAAGCTATGCACACGCCTTTGCGGCTGTCTTCAGCGAACGTCCGGCGATCACGCTCGACACGCTGGTCAAAGCCATCGCCGCCTATGAGCGCACACTCATCACGCCCGATTCTCCCTACGACCGGTTTGTGCGCGGTGATCGGTCAGCACTCAGTGCACAACAGGTGCGCGGTATGGCACTGTTTGAATCGAGCGGCTGTGTCTTGTGCCACTCGGGCCCTAACTTCAGCGGCGCCAGCCTCTTTGATGTGGGCGCGGCGTTTCGTGTTTTTCCGGCGATGGATGAGGGTGATTGGGTGGCAAAGTACGCGCTCACCGAGGATCGGGGAGCCGCGCAAGCGGCAAGTCATAATACGCGCGGAGTTTGGCGCATCCCCAGCCTGCTCAATGTTGAGCATACGGCGCCGTACTTCCACAATGGCGCGGTAGACTCGCTGGCAGAGGCTGTGCGCATCATGGCGCAAGTGCAACTCAATCGTTCGCTGAGTAATGCCCCGGATGACCCACACACCGCGCGCTGGATCGCCACCGAACAACGCTTTCATGTCGCCAGTAATCATGCCCTGAGCGACCGCGATGTCGCGGATATCGTGGCCTTTCTCCGGTCGTTGAGCGGCGATCTGGATGCGCTCCAGATCGCGACGAGTGCGGCTGCCTCAGATGCCGACAGCCGTTAGGTTTTCCAACATCACCTTGACGCCCAAGCCAAGGGTGAGTAAACCGAGCGCGTAGTGCAGGCCTGTGTGCAAGCGCGTCATGCCGCGCGCGGAGCGTCGCAGTGGCCAGGCAATCACGACCGACAGCAGCGCCATCCCCAGCATCGATCCGACGCCAAACAGGACAATATAGACAATGCCCAGCCACGGTGAGGTGAGAGTGTTCAGGGTCAGCAGCACCAGGGCGGAGGCACCGGCGAGGCCGTGCATCAGTCCGATAGCCAGGGTGCGCAGCGGGAAGCCGGCTGCGGTGTGTTTGTGTACGTGCGCGGCCTCGTTATGCTGTGTATGGCCTGCGTGCGAATGCGCATGAAAGTGCGCCGCTTGTTCACCGTGCTGGTGCAGGTGGAAGTGAATACGCTCACGCCGCACGCGACGAATCACGTCGGCGCCCAGCACCACGAGTAAGACACCCACGGCGAATTCAAGCCAATGGGCGACGTTGTCACTCACTGTGCCGCCAAACACAATCACGCCCACGCCGACCAGCAGCAAGGTGAGCGTATGGCCCAGGCCCCAGATGGCGCCGTGGCGCAGGCTATCGCCGAGCGTTTTGTTGTCGCGCACTAGCGTGGCGACGGCCGCCACGTGATCGGCTTCCATGGCATGGCGCATGCCGAGCAAAAATCCCAATATCAACACACTTGTCATACCGTGTTGTTATCATTCTCGGTGTGGATACGACCTGACTCATCGCGTGCCGGGTATCAGCAAATGCGGGGCAACTGCTCGCCAATGAGCAGATCGACCACACGCTCGCCACCAAAGGCGGTTTGCAAGATGACGCGCCCCGCTGGTGTCTCGCTGACTTCGCCGATAATCGCGCTGTCTGTGCCGGCCGGATGCGCGCGCATACGGGCGAGTACGGCGTCGGCATGCGCAGCGGGCACGGCGGCGACGACTTTGCCCTCGTTGGCGAGATACAGCGGATCAAGCCCGAGGATTTCGCACATGCCGCGCACCTCGGGGCGCACGGGAATCGCGGTTTCGTCCAGACGAATGCCAGTTTGGCTGTCCAGCGCGAACTCATTCGCCACACTGGCCAAGCCGCCGCGCGTGGCATCGCGCATCGCGTGAATGTCAGGGCAGCAGGCAAGCATAGCACTGATCAGCCCGCAGAGGGACTGGCAATCTGAGGCAATGGTGTTCTCAATCGCCAGTTCACCGCGCGCGTCGACGATGGCGGCGCCATGATCGCCGATGTAGCCATTGCAGAGGATTTTGTCGCCCGGCTGAACGCGGGTGGTGGCAATATTCACCCCTGCCGGAATGACGCCCACGCCCGCCGTGTTGATGAACAATTTGTCGGCTGCACCGCGATGCACCACTTTGGTGTCACCCGTGACGATGCGCACCCCGGCGTCGGCGGCCGCCGCTTGCATGGCGTCGGCGACTTCTCGCAAGGTGTCGAGCGAGAGGCCTTCTTCAATGATCATACCGCAGCTCAGGTACTGTGGGAGTGCCCCACCGACCGCCAAATCATTCACTGTGCCGCACACGGCCAGCTTGCCGATATTGCCGCCAGGGAAAAACAAGGGGTCGACCACGTAGGAGTCGGTCGTCATCGCGAGCCGATCGCCGTGTGTTGCCAGCGTTGCCACGTCAAAGCGGGCCTGGTCTTCCAGGGGCGCTGTGCGATCGTGCTCAAACGCGTTGATAAAGATGCCGTCAATCAGGTCACGCATGGCTTTGCCGCCGCTGCCGTGCGCGAGCGTGACGCTATCGCCGCGGACCTGCGTGCGTTGGGTCACGCGGTTTCCTCCAGCTGTACATTTCGCTTGGCCAGTAATTCTTGGATATTGCCAAAGTTGTAATACGCGGCGCAGGCGCCTTCACTTGAGACCATCAGCGCGCCCATGGGGGTTTCGGGAGTGCAAGCACCGCCAAACACTTTGCATTCCCACGGGCGGATCACGCCTTTAAGCACCTCACCGCACTGGCAGGATTTGGGGTCAGCGATCTTGAGGTTTTCCACCGAGAACTTGCGCTCGGCGTCAAAGTGGGCGAAGCCCTCGCGCATTTTGGTGCCGGAGTGGTCAATGCTGCCGAGGCCACGCCATTCAAAGTATTCGCGCAGCTCAAACACCTGGGCGACCGCTTCGAGTGCCGGGCGATTGCCGCCGGCGGCGACGATGCGTTTATACTGGTTTTCGACGACTTGGCGGTCGCTGTCCAGTTGCAACAACAACATATGCAGCGATTGCAACACATCCAAGGGTTCAAAGCCGGTAATCACAATAGACTTGCCGTAATCCTTGGCGACAAATTCAAATGGCTTTTCACCCACCACCATGCTGACATGGCCCGGCGCCAAAAACCCATCGATTTGCATATCGGGTGAATCCAAAATCGCTTTGATAGTCGGCACGGTGGTGATGTGGTTACAGAACAACGAGAAATTGCGGATACCTTCGTTGCGGGCTTGTATCACGGTCATGGCCGTGCTCGGCATGGTGGTTTCAAAGCCCAGCGCAAAAAAGACCACCTCACGTTCGGGGTTTTCACGGGCGAGTTTGAGCGCATCGAGCGGCGAGTAAACCATACGAATGTCTGCGCCATCCGCCTTGGCTTGTAAGAGGCTCTTGCGCGAGCCGGGGACGCGCATGGCATCGCCAAAGGTGGTGAATATCACTTCAGGGCGTTCAGCTAATGCGACACAATCATCGACACGCCCCATTGGGAGAACACAAA
>DOIU01000288.1:4012-4290 GCA_003511825.1 Gammaproteobacteria bacterium
TGGCATCGCCAAAGGTGGTGAAGATTACCTTGGGGTTCTCCGCCAGGGTGACGCAATCATCAATACGCCCCATGGGCAGCACGCACACCGGGCACCCCGGCCCGTGGATCAGCTCAATACTGTCGGGCAACAGTTGTTCAATCCCATAGCGAAAGATTGTGTGTGTATGGCCGCCGCAAAACTCCATCAGCTGCAGCGGGCGTCCGAGGCGTTCGCTGACACGGTTGGCAAGAGGCGCAATAGCGCTCAGCAGTGCGCGGGCTTTGCCCGGATCGCGA
>DOIU01000391.1 GCA_003511825.1 Gammaproteobacteria bacterium
GTTGATGAAGCCTACATTGATTTCGGCGGGGAGAGCGCCGCACCGTTGGTGGGTTTGTATCCCAATCTGCTGGTGACGCAAACCTTCTCCAAATCGCGCTCGCTGGCCGGCATGCGTGTGGGCTACGCCCTTGGCGATGACAGCTTGATTGAAGCGCTGACCCGGGTGAAGGATTCCTTTAACTCCTACCCTCTGGATCGCTTGGCGCAGGAGTCCGCTCGGGTCGCGATGGAAGACGCCATCTACTTCAACAATATTCGCCGAAAAATCGTCGAAACCCGTGAACGCACGGTGACCAGCCTTACCCGGCTGGGGTTTGAGGTCGTGCCGTCGCAGGCGAACTTTGTGTTTGCTCGTCATCCACGCTACGCCGGTCGCGCGCTCTACGAGGCGCTCCGTGGCGAGGGGGTCTTGGTCAGGCACTTTAACCGCGCGCCGATTGACGCCTACCTGCGCATCACCATTGGTACGGATGAGGAGATGGCGACGCTGCTTGATCGCCTACCGGCGGCTATGCACGCGGCTCAGCGTTAGCGCGTCACCGCGAGCATGATCTCTCGCACCGTTTCCCACGAGCGATCAAGATCCTCTTCGTTCAGGTAGTAGGGCGGCAGCATATAGACAACGTTCCCGAGCGGTCGCAAGAGCAAGCCATGCTCACGCAGCTGCGCGGCGACGGACAATGTATGTGTCCTGTCGCCGGTCACCACCGGCACGATTTGGCTGGCGTCGGCCCTCCAGGTTTTGCCCCACAGCCAGACTTGACGGTTTCCTGTGGCCCGGGCGCTGTCTTTTTCGCGCTCTGGGTTGGGGGTTGTGAGCAGCTCCGCGCCAAACATCGGGGTGCCTTCGCACTTGACCAGCATATTAATCGGCACGCTGTCAGGGTGCTTGGGCAGATTGGCGAGGGTGATCAGCATAATGGGTCCGTGGAGCGGCGTTTTACGCCGGCGTCTGTTGCTTGCGCATACGCAATGAGCCGAGTCAGTCTTCGTGGCACGATAGCCTGAAAACGACAACTGAAACTCTGTGCAAGCGGTGAATATGCGTTTGTCCGGCCCTTGTGGGGCGGGATCAGCGCGTGACCGTGTCGCGAATGCGTAGGCTCGTCAACATGCGTCGGGGTTGCCTGGCATCGCTGGGCCTGCAGGTTAGGAAAAATTCACGGCGAGTCCAAGTGCTGCGCTGCGCCCGCTTGACCAGATTCTGCTTGGCGTCATTGCGCGCGTAAAGCCGCAGATCCGCTTAGTCGGGCGCAGGGGCCAGAGGCTTGGCGCTGGGGGGAGAACCGGCATAGAGGTAGTCGTCCAACACGCTGTGAGCGTCGTCCAAACCTTGCTTTTTGGTGGCGGAGAAAATCTGCAGGCTGGCCTCGACTCCGGCAGTTTCGAGTTGTCCGTGTGCGGCAAACAAGGCCTTGTTGGCTTGGTTTTTACTCAGTTTGTCAGCCTTGGTCAGCATCACATGCAAGGCGGCATGGCTGCCATGGTGGAGCTCGATCATCTGCCAGTCGTGGGGCGTGAGCGGGTGGCGGATATCCATCAGCAGAATCAGTCCGCGCAGCTGCGGGCGGGTCTGCAGGTAACGCGTCATGGTGGCGCGCCACTGGTCTTGGCGTGACCGCGATACCTTGGCATAGCCGTAGCCGGGGAGATCGACTAGGTAACGTTGACGCGGCAACGAAAAAAAATTGATCAGCTGGGTGCGACCCGGCGTTTTGCTGGTTTTGGCCAGTTTGCGATTGCGGGTGATGGCGTTGATCGCGCTGGATTTGCCCGCATTGGAGCGGCCGGCAAAAGCAACTTCGCCTTCGCTGTCGGTCACCAGTTGCGACAGCTCTTGCGCGCTGGTGCGAAATTCTGCGGAGAAATACAGTGGGTTCATGGGCGATCAGGCGTCGAAAAATAAGTCCTCAAGAAAATTCCGGTTTTTCTCATGAATCTGCTCCCGGAGTTTGATAAACTTTTATCGTTTCGGTGGTTCTGGGGGAATTTTGGCTGCCGTAGTGTACAGATTTTTTAAGCCTTAGTGTTATTGGAGGAACGATGAATAAGTCGTTTATTATCGGTGCGATCTGTTGCGTGGTCTCAGTGTTGGCACCCGCTTACGGCGCCGGTGATCCTGCCGCTGGTAAAACCAAGTCGGCCACATGTGCCGCCTGTCATGGCGCCGATGGGAATGCCATGATTCCCGATTACCCCAACCTCGCGGGCCAAGGTGAAGCCTATTTGGTCAAGCAACTCATGGAGTTCAAGTCGGGCGAGCGCAACAACCCGATTATGGCACCCATGGCTGCCCCGCTCAGCGAGGAAGATATGGAGGATCTCGCGGCGTACTATGCTTCACTGGCGCCTAAAGCTGGCGTCGCCAGTGAAGAAAACCTCAACTTAGGCCAAGACATTTTCCGTGGCGGTATCACAGCGGCCAAGATTCCGGCCTGCACCGGCTGCCATGGCCCCAATGGTGTCGGCAATCCGGCTGCGTTGTATCCGGCACTCAGTGGTCAGAATGCTGCCTACATCGCCAGTGCCTTGAAGGAGTTCCGTTCAGGTGCGCGGGCGAACGATCCCAATTCCATGATGCGCTCACTGGCGCTGCGTTTAACCGACGCGGAAATAGACGCCGTCAGCAACTACATCCAGGGGTTGCACTGATTCCTGTGGTGGGCGCCTTCGTTCTGAGGGCGTCCTAAACCTTTCGTCTTCTGGTCACGGTCAGCGCAAGTTGCGCATATTTCTTGCTATATTCTAGGCGAGTGCTGGCTGGGACATGACCGTTCTGTAAGCTCCAAAACTCCGACCTCATTTCACACTCTCATAGATTTTATTACGCAAGCGGAGACATTTTGATGAAGAACCTGTTTCGGGCAATCTGGGTGACTTTGGCCCTGGCGGCCGCCGGTGCGAGCCAAGCGGAAGTTGGCTACGAAATGATTACGCCCCCTCAAAACACGGACAACCCCGAGAAGGTGGAGGTGCTGGAGTTCTTTTGGTACGGATGCCCGCATTGCTACCAGCTGGAGCCGGCCTTTGAGCACTGGAAGAAGAACAGCAAAGCGGACTATGTTGAAGTGGTTCGTGCTGCGCCGCCGCTGAATCCAGCGTGGTCCAATCACGCACGCGCGTTCTATGCCGCTGAGATTCTCGGTGTGCTGGACAGCTTTCATGAGCCGATGTTTAAAGCCTTGCACGAAGATCGCAAGCGTCTCCATCGCATGGAAGACATCGCCAAGTTTGCCGGTTCGCTGGGTATCGACGAAAACAAATTCCTCAACACCATGAAATCCCCCGCTGTGCACGTCAAAATCAACCGAGCACGCCAGCAGGCGATTGCGATGGGCATCACCGGTGTGCCGGCGGTGGTCGTGAATGGTAAGTACAAGACCAGCGCGTCTCTGGCAGGCAGCTACGATCAGATGTTTAAAATCGTGGATGAGATGGCAGAGAAAGAGCGGTAGACGCAGCCCTATCGATAAAAAAAGCCCCGCTGAGTCGGGGCTTTTTTTATGGGTACCACCCGCATCAACTGAAGGTGGGGGCATCAAAACAGGGATTGATAATCTTCGCGTTGCAGTGCAGGATTGGCGTTGTTTATTTGGCGGGTTGATCAACGCCCTTAACGGTGAACCTGCGGGTTCCGGAGTCTTTCGTCGATGAGTGAATACCAAGCCCTCGCGGATATGGGAATCCAGAACCCGCTTGAAATATCGAAGTACACCCTGCGCCAGGAAGGCATTGAGGATGTGCTCAAGATTTACTACAACCGCCATACGGACTCCTACCTGCCCAATAGTCGAAAATACAAGTTCAGCCGTTCGCTCAAGGCTGGCTTTGACGGCGACTCTGTACCCGCGACAAGCGATGCTTACGAAATCTCGCCCTTTTTGCTCAAAGCGGTTGCCGAACTGGATCAGATCGTCGCTGACAAAGCTGCCGGTCACGATGAAAAGCAGGAAATCCTCAACGAGATTGATCACCTTGAACGCGTGGTGAGCATGAAGCTGGCCGAACTCAAACGCCGGTTGAGCGCTCTCTAATCGCGAAGTCTGAGCAGGCTGCGCAAAGCACTGTTTATAGCGCATAAGCACGCGCACGGTTGAATGAAGTCTGTGTGTGGTCAGGCTTTTCTTATACTTGTGCGAATTGAAGGTTCTCTAGGCTTGTATTACCGTTATCAACATGAGCGCATCCGCGGGTTTAGGCCGTTTCTTGTGAAGCCACTTCACCGCTGGGTGAGTGATGCTCAGGCGTGGCTGAGCGGCGTTGTTGTACGCGCGTGTCGATCACATTCTTTAGTGCAAGCAGCAATCCCAGACCGATAAAAGCACCGGGCGGGAGTATGGCAATCAGAACGCCAGGGTAGTCGTCGCTGATGCTCAGTGTCCAGCTGCGCGCCTGTTCGCCGAACATGAGGTGGGCGTCGGCGAAGAGCGTGCCGCTGCCAACCAACTCTCTCAGCCCTCCGAGCACCACCAGCACCAGTGCAAAGCCGAGCCCCATCATTAAGCCGTCCAGCGCGGCCGGGCCCAATGCTTGTCGAGAGGCAAAGGCTTCGGCGCGGCCGATAATGGCGCAGTTGGTGACAATCAATGGGATAAAAATCCCCAAGACCAGATACAAGTCATGCAACCAGGCGTTCATACACAGCTCGATCATGGTGACGGCAGTGGCGATGACGAGCACATAGCTGGGGATGCGAATTTCCGGACGGACCCAGTTGCGGATAAAGGAGATGGTGGTGTTAGAGACGATCAAGGTGAGTAGGGTCGCCAGACCGAGGCCCAAGCCGTTGATCAGCGAGTTGCTCACGGCTAGCAGTGGGCACAAACCCAAGAGTTGCACGAGACCTGCGTTGTTGGTCCACAGGCCGTCTACAATGATCTTTCGTATCGCGCTGGCTGTCATGATCCTGCTGCGCTGTTGCTCTACGTCCAGTGCCGATTATAGCCTGATTCTTTGACCACTCCCCAAAAACTCGATATCCTAAAACACGTTTCGCTTACAAGGAGTGTATTCGAAATGTCTTCTATCTACGGGCGAATCCTCGCCTGTCTGGCGCTGTGGCTTGTCATTGCGCTCATCTCGTCTGCGTCTGCACAGACCTCGCCATCGTTCAAGCTGGCGACGGCGTACCGTGATGACATCGTTTTGTCAGACTACCTCGTGAGCGAAAAGTACGACGGTATTCGCGCGCGGTGGGACGGTCAGCGTCTGTACACGCGCGGTGGCAATACCCTGCAAGCGCCTGCGTGGTTTGTCCGAGACTTTGGCGCGCGCCCACTCGATGGTGAGCTGTGGCTTGGGCGGAGCCAGTTTGAGCAGTTGTCGTCCATTGTGCGCCGACTGACGCCCGATGCCGAAGCATGGCGTGCCGTGCGCTATATGGTATTTGATTTGCCCATGCTGCAACGGCCCTTTGTGGAGCGCTACGCGGCTTTGTCGGACTGGGTCTCGCACTCGTCGTCGCCTTACCTCGTGCTCGTGGAGCAAGCGCCTGTCGCTTCGCGAAGTGCGCTGATGCAACGGTTGTCGGAAGTGGTTGAAGCGGGCGGTGAAGGCTTGATGCTGCAGCGTCGGGACGCACCCTATCGTGGCAAACGCTCGACGGATCTGGTGAAGCTCAAAGCCTGGCAGGACGCTGAGGCCACCGTGATGGCGCATTTACCGGGCCAGGGCAAGTATGTGGGCATGTTAGGCGCTTTGCTGGTCGAAACACCCGAGGGTGTGCAGTTCCGATTGGGCACGGGCTTCAGTGACGTTGAGCGCGATCATCCGCCACCCCTCGGCAGTGTGGTAACCTATAAATACACGGGTTTGAGCCGCTTGGGTGTTCCGCGGTTTGCGAGCTTTCTGCGCGTGCGGCATCTGCGCTGAGTACCTGTGTAGAATCACGCTGCTGACGGTCAGGTTACGGCTGACCGCAGCGCATAGCGATTCTGCGCAGGCGTTGGCACTGTCACACCGTTTTCATAAACGGTGGCCAGAATTGGCGCTCCTATGCCAGCCGTTATATCAATACCTTACCCGCGCGCGCTCGCCGATGGCGTCACTCCTCTGTTGCTCAACGGAAATAAATATTGCCAATGCGGTCTATACGCACAGTAAGGTTTTTTTTTCGGGTCGTCGCCCGGCCCTCTGGAGTCGCATGAATAACATCACCGCCACCGCACTGTTTAACGACACAAAAACCACCCACTCACATCAGAAAATCTATGTACTGGACACCAACGTCTTGCTGCACGATCCGCTGGCTGTTTATGCATTTCATGAGCACAAAGTCATTATCCCGATGACGGTGCTCGAAGAGCTTGACCATATCAAGGATCGTCGTGACAAGGATGTCAGCCGTGAAGCGCGAATCGCGATCAACACGATTGACAAGTTACTGGCCTCAGCCAGCACGCGTGAAATTCAAGAAGGCGTGGAAATTTTTTCACCGGTCGATCACGGTGATAATTTGCCGGGCACGCTGGCTATTTTTCCTGATCAGCTGATTGACGACAATGACGAGGCGGCGTTTTTGCGGGCGACGGAAGCGCATCACAACGACAATCGCATCATCAATGTCGCTCTGGTCTTGCAAAAGCAAAACACAGAGCGCTTTGTGTGCCTGGTGACTAAAGACATCAATATGCGGCTGAAGGCGCGAGGGTCAGGCCTGCTGCACGTTGAAGACTACCGCAATGATCGCGTCTTGGATGACATTGACCTGCTCTCGACGGGCGTGCTGCCGATCAGTGGCAACTTCTGGGACCGCGTCACTGCGGTCCAGACAGAGCGTGACGGACGCAATACCCTCTATCGCATCGCTAAGGACGAACTGCCAGACGTCTACCCCAATCAGTTTCTATTGGATGACAGCGGCTTTCTGGCCCGCGTGATAGACATCGGTGAACGCGAAGTCTCGTTGCTTGATATCCATCGTGAACAGCTCATGGCCAAGCGCATCTGGGGGTTAAGCCCTAAGAATTTGGAGCAAGCGATGGCGATCCATTTGCTGGAACAGCCTGATCTGGACATGACCATCCTCGCCGGTCAGGCCGGCAGCGGTAAAACGCTGCTCGCACTGGCCTATGGCCTGCAAGCCATTCTTGAAGAAAAGCGATACAACAAACTCATCGTCGCCCGCTCAACGCCACCTATTGCAGAAGACATCGGCTTTCTGCCGGGCACCGAAGAAGAGAAAATGGCCCCTTGGCTTGCCGCCTTTGACGATAACCTCGAAGTGCTGCACGGTACCGACGAATCGACCCATGGCAGTGTGCAATACGTGAAAGAGCGCGCCAATCTGCAGTTTAAATCCTTAAACTTCATGCGCGGACGCTCATTCAATAACGCCTATATCGTGATCGATGAAGCGCAAGGGCTGACCCAATTCCAGCTAAAGTCCATTATCACCCGTGTCGGCA
This sequence comes from Gammaproteobacteria bacterium, assembly GCA_003511825.1. GTDB lineage: Bacteria > Pseudomonadota > Gammaproteobacteria > Granulosicoccales > Granulosicoccaceae > UBA7957. The sequence goes on from DOIU01000391.1 coordinate 7,409, forward strand.
CAAATTCTAAAATTGTCATCCTGGGTAACCTCGCGCAGATCGATAATAAATACATCACACCGCTGACGTCGGGTCTGACCTATATCGTTGAACGCTTCAAACACTTTGAGCGCTCAGGCATGATGCACATCAACGGCGTGGAGCGCAGCGCACTGGCGGCGTTTGCCGAGGAGAACTTGTAAAGCATGTGTGGCGCCGCATAGTCGGGGCTGATTGCTATACCGTTTTAGAGGCTGTCACTAGCACGTGTATTCATAGCGCCCTGCATCAGTTGTCGTATGGGTGTGGTTTTATGCAGCTATGGCGCCTCTCTCTACGGTTATCGGCTGAAGCTCAGAGGCATGGCGGGTTGTTTGCTAAAGACTGGGCCATCACAATGAAATACTTGTTGTCCATTGACCCACGTGCTTTTGATGTGTGATGAAAAAACTTGGCCTTCAAAAGGTGACCAGCCGCAGTGGTATAAACTGTTCTCGCGGGTGACGGTGGTGCACGTGTCGCTATCGACCAGCACCAAATCCGCGTAATACCCTTCGCGAATAAACCCTCGTTCGGCGATGGCGTATCGGATCGCTGGATTGTGGGCGGTCTTTTCTGCGACTTGCGCTAGCTGGAGTCGGCCCTGTTTGACATGTTCTAGGGAAACTCTGGTTTAAC
>DOIU01000309.1 GCA_003511825.1 Gammaproteobacteria bacterium
CATCGCGGCATCCTGCTCGCCGATAGTGCCCGCGACCTGCCCGAACCCTCGCCAGCACAACAAAAACACTGAGATGCTCATAACGAGCTGGATCAGCGTTTTGACAACGACCGCATCCCGTTCAAGTGCGATGAACAACACTGCCACCAGCATCAACGTGGCTTGGGTGAGCGCTGTCCCGGTGACGAGGAAGGACGGCCACAACGCGCCCGCCCATTGGTCACCGACCAATATGCCCAAGGTAAACAGTACGCCTATATAAGTGTACAAAAACGTGCGGCGAAGGCTCGCATTGAGGGCAAAGCAACACAACGGGAACAGCGAAAACAGTACAAGCTGGATCACAATGAACCAAGCCGGGAAAGTCATGTGCGATTCTCCATATCATCGTTACTCACACCCGCAGACGCGCGCATGACAAGTCTGGCTTGTCAGAGGTGTGCAAATCAGTGCGTGGTGACGAAAATCCTCATCGTTCGATTGCCGTTAAGGTCAATCGGTTCCGTTTTTTTGCGCGAGTGACCGATGATGAGGTGATCCTTGTTGCTCGCGATGTCGAGATTCATGATTAAAACGCTCTCACGAGCATGCCCACCCGAAAGAAAGGGGGTAGACTGCGCCGGCATCACCCAGTAGTGACCCCGACTCAGCAATCTCAGCTACAGTAGCGCACAATCTGCAATAATGACAATAGCCTAGAATAAAGAGCTTTGCGCGTCGAAAGTGCAAACGTCTCAATCACCATAAGCTGTGGCGATTGAGTGGCGATGAAAAGGCAGCCTGCCATTAAAAGTATCACATTGCCGCCAGATTGCTACAACGGGCCGCGCACCACCCGTGTATTTCGCTGCAGTGTTGAGCCAACAACGCACATGACCTTGGCGTTAGCGTTAACAGCACACTGGAGTGGATCGGTTCACCCAACCATACACAAGGGCAGCGCCCTGGTCCCAACCCTTAATCCTAGCCTGCTAACGCCTGTCGCAACTTTTCCGCATTGGCCTTGAGGACCTCTGGATCTTCCATCGTGCCAGGAGGCAGCAGCTTGACACCCGCAAAACGCGGCAACACATGGAAATGCAAGTGGAACACCTCCTGCCCGCCATCCGCTTCATTAAACTGCTGCAGAGTAATGCCGTCCGCAGAAAACGCAGACATCGCTGCCAGACTGATTTTCTGCACCGTTTCTAAGCATGCACCGAGCTGTTGCGAGGTCGCATCCAACATATTTCGGGCCGGTGTTTTTGGGATCGCCAGTGTATGGCCTTGTGTGCGCGGCATGATATCCATAAAGACCAGGGTCGCTTCATCCTCATACACACGTTCTGATGGAATTTCCTGACGCAAAATTTTCGCAAAAATGTTCTCGTTGTCATAACTCATGGGGTGCTGTTGCCTCACATGTCGCAGAATCGCCGGGCACACCAGCGCCGGCAGCAGGTTTATCGCAGGCGCAGGCGCCTGATCTGCCGACAGTGTAGACGATTCGGCGCGCTTCGGCGCCTACGATTACCGCCCTTGAGATCCGGCCACTGAGCGAACTGATTGCCGAATGATTGACAGCCAGCACCCTCTGGGGCACGCTGAAATGCATAAAGACACATTGCGCGTATGTCAGGGTGAGTCCCTGCGACAGGTTTGCAGCGATGGTCGCACGATTGCGCCCGAGATATCGCACACCCCTCGGGCGATCACTGAGTCGAAGGTGGAGGAAAAACCATGAATCGCATTATGCTGTCCATGCTCTTGGTGTTGGTGTTATGCATGCCGCCCGTTATTGCCAATGAGCTGATTTCGCCAACGCCGCCAGGTGCCGAGGTGTATTTCATTGCGCCCAGCGACGGGCAAACAGTCACGTCACCGGTGATAGTGAGGTTTGGTCTACGTGGTATGGGCGTTGCCCCGGCAGGCGTGGACAAAGAGAAAACGGGCCATCACCATCTCTTGATCAATACGGACATTGCGTCCGTGAATATGCAGTTGCTGCTGGGCAATTATCTGCATATTCCTCATGCAGAACCGGTGCTATCAAACGCGATCACCATTATGGTCGAGTAACGCCAACAGCCAGCGGCGGGCAGATGCCGCCGCTGGCTGTTGCAGGGTGTGTCACGCTTAGGCGCTGATGTTAGTGTCAGCGTGTACGTTGTCGTGACCGCCGCTGCCTGAGGCTGCAACGTTACCTTGGGTTTGGTTTTGCGCCACATTTTGAGTCGCTGTACCGAATGCTGTTGCCAGCCCACCCAGTGCTTCTTGTACGCCGGCACCCGCCGCTGCTACAGAATTCAAACCCTGGATGCTTGCGTTGCCCTGTGCTGCCTGGTTTGCCTGAAAGATATCGCCACCTGATTTATCGCTCATGATTATTCTCCAACTTGGTTAATGTGTTTGTGAATCGTTTTGGCTGTTGTCGTTGCCAGTGGTGATCATAGTGCCCGAGCAAGGCCGACCAATCTGCCGGTCAATCACAGCCAATGTGTGAGTTATTCACAAACGCGAAAGAGCACGTTGAGCGTGTCTAGGAGAGCAGCGCGAGCTGACAGCGCAATGCGAGTGGGAGGCTTAGGGGCCCTTGCAACCGTCCCGAGCCACGTATTGTTGATTCAACTTGGCAAAGTAGTCGGCCGCATGTAACAAGCGCGATCCGTACCACGAGAAAGGCTCAGCATCGACAATACAGGCATTGCACAGCGGCAGCAGATGCCTGAGTTCTTCAATATGCTTTTCAGAGAACGGAAAGGGCTCGCTGGACAAGAGCAGAAAATCGGGCTCCATCTCAGCGATTTTGTTCATCGTGATAGCCGGATAGCGATCTGCATGCTCAGTAAACACATTATGGAAACCTGCCCGCCGGAGCATATCGTCAATGAAGTTATTGCTCCCGCATACCATCCACGGGTTGCGCCAAATAAAGTACGCCACCCGTGGCGGCTCAGTCAGGCCAGCATCGAGCGGCTGATCAAAGCTGTGTCGGATCTGGTGAATCATGTCGCGGCCCGTATCAGCACGATTCACCAATTCCGCAATGGACTGCAAGGCGGTCAACGCTGAGTCTAGGTCGCAAATATCGCTGACCCACACGGGGTACTGTTCAGCAAGCTGCTCTATGCCACTTTGGTAGTTCTCTTCTTTGTTGGCAATCACCAAGTCTGGCTTGAGGCTGGCGATTCGCTGAAAATCAAACTTTTTAGTGCCGCCAACCGACACACGCCCCTTCACCACATCCCGCGGCCGCGAGCAGTAACGCGTCACACCCGCCAAGCGCTCCCCTAGGTCGAGATCATGCAGATATTCCGTGAGCGACGGCACCAGACTGATAACGCGCTGTGGCTCCAACGGAACCACGACTATTCTCCCCAACTGGTCCGTGACAATGCGCTTCATAAAATTCCGCTAGGTGTTATAGGGTATGCACATGTACGCCCTGCAGACGATCGCAGGGCTGATGCCATGGCTGCCTGTCAAGCATCGTGCGCGTATCACTGTAGCCGGCCTGCCAGCGCGCTTCAATGCCGGCGGCCGTGAAATCGATATCTTTGGTGTGGTTTTCACCATCCAAAGCCGGCGCAAACAAACGCACAATGTGCAACGTCAAGCACTCGCCCTGAGCCAATAAGGCCTTGATCTCGGGGTCGGCACGCTGTGCATCGGTCAACTGCGTGCCCAATTCGCCAATGATTTTGCGCAGGTGCTGCAGCTTGCGTTCATCTTCAATGTGGTGATCGGCACGACTGCTGTATTGGATGTCTTTTTGACGCCCCGCCGCCTGCCAGATGGAACTGGGTTCACTGCCATTGTCTTGCCACAAATTCACGGCGAATACGAGCGAATCTCGCAATGGCTGGTCGTCAAAAATCGCTTCAATCGGTGTGTTTGAGACGATACCGCCATCCCACCAGTAGTCATCACCAATACGCACCGCGGGAAACGCCGGAGGCAAGGCGCCCGATGCCATCACGTGTTCCACAGACAGTGCCTCCCGGCTGCTGTCGAAATAATGCATATCGCCATTGCCGACATTCACCGCACCTAACGAGAGGCGCACGCCACAGGCTTTGTCCGGCATAAAGCCGGTAACGTCGGCAAGCGTGCTGCGCAAAGCATCGGTCAGATAATACCCTGCTTGTCCGACACCCAACGGCGCGTGCACCCCACCGAGCCAAGCGGCCGGATTAGGCCGGAAAAATCCGGGAATACCGTGCGTAATCGCAGACCAGTTGCCCAGAAACCCAGCGAGCGGCCCCCACAGCGGCACCTGTGGCACCGGTCGCAACTCGATGCGTCGCCAAAACTCGCGGAGTTTATCCAGTCGGTCCTCGCGACGATTGCTGGCGATAATTGCGCCGTTAATCGCACCGATAGACGTACCAATGATCCAATCCGGCTCGACGCCATGCTCGTGCAATGCTTCGTACACACCGGCCTGATAGGCCCCGAGCGCACCGCCTCCCTGAAACACCAATACTGTTCGCTGTGGCTCCGCCACCTCACATTGCGCCATCATTCGCTCCCAATGGATGATGAAACTATTGCGCGCACCAGCCGCCGTCGATCGACTGCATGGAACCGGTAATTGAACCGGCCGCATCGCTGGCCAAAAACACACTCAGCGCCGCAACTTGGTCAATCGTCACAAAGTCCTTGGTGGGCTGGTTCAGCAGCATCACATCATTGATCACAGCCTCTTCACTGATGCCTCGCGCCTTGGCTGTGTCTGGAATTTGCGCTTCCACCAAGGGCGTCCAAACGTAGCCAGGGCAAATGGCATTGGCGGTAATCCCGTCGCGGGCGACTTCCAGCGCGACGGTTTTTGTCAGCCCCGCAACGCCGTGCTTGGCCGATACATAGGCCGATTTATACGGCGAGGCCACCAAGGCATGTGCAGAAGCGATGTTGACAATGCGCCCCCAGCCTTTTTTCTTCATCGCCGGCAACGCCAAGCGAATGGTGTGAAAGGTTGCGGTGAGGTTCAGTGCG
>DOIU01000511.1:0-642 GCA_003511825.1 Gammaproteobacteria bacterium
CAACGTCTTGACCATGGAGTCTAGCGTGGTCCATAGGGATGGCTCATAGCCGAGAATTCGCTTAATCTGCGGGCTCACATAGGTAAAGCACTGACTTTTAAAGTCAAATCGCCAATGGATGACATTGGCGTATTCGACCAATGAGCGATAGTTGCGCTCGCGTTGCTGAAGTTCGTCGGTTTTCAGTTTGTAGCTGGTATGAACCTGGTGGAGTAATAACAGCAGTAACAGAAAGGTGGCGGCAAGTATCGCCAGCGCAGAACTCAGCCAATGCACTTGCAGCCAAGTGAGTGTCGTTTCCGGCGCCTGTGAGTGATCACTGGCGTGGGCGAGATGTGAGCTGAGCAGCGCAAAGACGCCCGCCGTGAGTCGTGGGGATATGAGCAATGTGTACCGCATGATGAACCTGTCGAATAGCTCTCCTGGTCTGTTTCGGAACGCGGTATAAGCATGTAGTGGGTAGGTGACGAGCGTGACACTGAACCTTTTTTACGCGCCATACTAGCGCATTCCTAGAAGAGTAACGAATTTGGGGGCTTTCGGTTTTACACTAAATTGCAATACACCCTGCATGTGGGGGCGTTTGCTCAGTCTTTTGTAGGATATTTATCGTATATAAGTGCTTTGTCCGTAAAACCGTTT
>DOIU01000511.1:957-5395 GCA_003511825.1 Gammaproteobacteria bacterium
TGCTTTGTCCGTAAAACCGTTTTACCAGTGAGTCGGTCTCACCCGAGTCGGTGGTCATCGGCAAACCCCATGTGATGGTGCAGCACAATGGCCGTTCGTCGCGTACAAGCGCGGGGTGCAGTCGTGCGCTGCGTTCGGTGACAGACATATCTCCCCCAAGACGGGACTGGTGCGCCGAGCATGCGAGCGTCAGGCAAGGTCCAACCCTGCGCTATACGCCGCTATCCCATTGCCATCCATGCCGATGCGGTGGGTCGCGCGTGGCGGGATACTGTAGCCCCAGTTAACGGTGCGACATCACCTGCTATGAACAATAAAACCCATTCTCGAATCGCTAAAGTGCAAGTCTGGCATTTTTTTTAACCGGCTCGTAGCGCAAACCTGCAGACGGATTTGATTGATCATGTGTAGACAATCTCGTGCGTACTGTTGAGCCCACGCTGGAGTTGGGCTCAGCGCGAGCTGGCGAGTCGGTTGTAACGCGATAGATATGCGACAGTATTTTGGCATTTTTTACACAGTAACTGCGGTGCATTCCTATCTCGTTACATCGCGGTAGGGTAACGCTGTGTAACAACTTTTTTCCCTTGCTAACTTGTATTTACACGTATAATAGCGAAGGCGAAATTTTCCGTCAGAGTCACATTGTTTTAAGGAGTCAAAATGAAAAAAATAATTCGTAACACGATCGTTGCCGGTAGCATGGCTGTACTAGCCGGTTGCGCTACCCCGTTTCCGGCAGGAGGGTTGTTCACTGGTACCATGCTGCCTGTTGGCGCAACAGCGAATCCTGGTAACGGTGCGAAATCCGGCGTCGCCAGTTGTCAGAGTTTCTTGGCCATGGTTTCCATTGGCGATTGCAGCATTGAAACCGCAAAACGTAATGGCGGCATCACGCAAGTGACGCACATGGATTGGAAGGCAAACAACATCCTCGGCATTATCGGTAACTACGAGTTGATCGTTTACGGTAACTGATTAAGCGCGTGGACGGGCCGGTGCGCCGGCGTGAATACAGGCGTCGCGCCAGGGCAGTGTCAGACTGTTCTGGCGCGACGTGTTCGTCAGTGCTTAAAATCCCACATCACAAACTCTTCCTCGTCGATCGCACGCGCAAACAAGGTGATTAATGGACCCGCGCGGGTCTGTAGTGATATCGCATCGTCGCCAACATCGCTGGCCGGATCGTCTTCCCCTGCTGCATTCGCCAACTCGCGCTGCAACACAGCAAGGTGCTGCGCCGCGTCTTGAGGGGAGAAGGCCCCAGGAATGCGACCACTGGCCTCCATCAACTGCAGCAGTCGCGTCGCGACCGATTCAAGGTAGTCGGCGTGGTAGCCCGACGCTGTTTGAAATCTAACCAGCATGCGAGAAATCCTGGGTGGTTGAGTCGCTATCGTATCACGCTTCTGCGGTGCAGCTTGGCGATGATGCGTCAGTGATCAGTCAAGCAAGTGTTCGTAACGTTTGTCCGTCAGGGTTTTCAGAAAGGCCACCAGCGCGTCAATACGTCTATCATCCAGGGGTGGGCCGATTTCTAGCTGGGTCAAGGAGAGCGTACCGTCGATTTCCGGGTTTCTCCAGGCTTGGTTTGTTTCTGGGTTGATCTGCCGTCGTGGGCTGCGACTGTTGTATTTGTTATAAAATAATACAACTGTGCGGAGTTCGCTGAACACGCCGTTGTGCATATAAGGCGCAGTCACTGCGACATTGCGCAGGGTGGGTGTCTTGAATTTTCCGCGCTGCTCTGGGTCATCGATAGCGGGGTGGTTTAGCAGGCCTGGGTCTATTGCCGTAACGCCATTGAGTGCGCGCAGCGCTGAATTCACGGGCACGCCAATATTGTGATATTCGTAATTGCTGAAGGTTTCGCCGCCGGCGCCAGGGGTGGTTTTCAGCTGGTGACAAATATTGCAGTTGGTGAACTGTTCCGAGAAAAACAACGTCATACCCAGCTCCTCGTCGGATGTCATCTCGTATTCCCCGACGAGAAAGCGATCGTATTTGGAGTCAAAGGGTGAAAAAAACGGCGTTTGCTCAAACCGTGCGATTGCCTGTGTCATGCTGGCATAAGCGCGATCGACATCGTCGAAAATGTCGTTGCCGTAGAGCGTTCGCATGGCGTCCACGTAGACCGGGTTTTCGCGCAATCGCGCCACCACATCCGCTTGACTGGCCATGCCCATCTCCAAGGGATTCAACGGAGGGCCGCCGGCTTGCGCCTGTAAATCATTGGCACGGCCGTCGAGGAACTGCCCACCGGCATAGTTGCCGGCCGTGTTCTTATGGAATTTAGGTGTTAATGCGGCATAGCTTGCGGTAGGTGCGTTGCGATCTCCGAGGGACTTGCCATCGTCTCCCAAGGATGCCGCTGCGGCCGCGCCTTGCCCACGAGGGTCTGCGAATCCGGCGTCAGGTACGTGGCAGGTGGCGCAAGACTGTGTCCGATTGGCGGAGAGATTGGGGTCAAAGAACAACAAGTTCCCCAGCGTGGCTTCGTCCACGGCGGACGAGGGCGGCGCATCCGTGTCCAGGGCGAGGCGCACGCAAGCGATGCTTGCCAGGCCAAGGGCAAGCAACATAAAGATGAAACGCAAACGGCGGACTATCATGGTGCTCAGTACGGGTAAAACCCTCGCAGATCGGCATGTGCTCGTGGCAAATGCATAAGATGAGTATGCCCTAATTGGTGTAGAATTGCGTTGATAAGCGTCAAGATAAATTGTCATTGTAATGCGAATTATTCGCACCTAGAATGCCAGTGGTTACAACCATGGAGTCCAGCATGAAACCGTTTTCCAAACTGACTGCCGCAGCCTCGCTGCTTGCCTGCTGTTATGCCGGCCAGAGTCTCGCAGCAGTGACCCCGACCAGTGTCATCAAACACTATGCCGATATCGCACTGGCCAAGTATGAAGACTCGCTGAGCGGGGCAAAAATTCTGCAGACCCAGATCGACACCTTCCTCAGCAACCCCACGCCCGAGACCTTGCAAGGCGCTCGCGATGCCTGGGTCGCGTCGCGCGTGCCGTACCAGCAATCTGAGGCCTACCGCTTTGGCAATGCGATCGTCGATGATTGGGAAGGACGCGTCAATGCCTGGCCGCTGGATGAAGGCTTAATTGACTACATCGATGCGGATTTCTATGGCGAAGAATCTGAGGAGAACCCGCTTTACACCGCCAACGTCATTGCCAATCCGTCGCTCACATTGGGCGGACAGACGATCGACGCCACTGACATCACGCCCGAGTTGCTCGCTGGGCAGTTGCACGAAATTGACGGCATTGAGGCCAATGTGGCCACGGGCTATCACGCGATTGAGTTTTTGTTGTGGGGGCAGGATCTCAACGGCACCGACCAGGGCGCCGGGAATCGCCCGGCCACGGATTTCTCTGAGGAGAATTGCACCGGGGGCCATTGTGATCGTCGTCGTGCCTACCTCAGTGCCGCCACCACGTTGTTGATCACCGACCTGGAAGAAATGGTCGGGAATTGGCGTGACGGCGGGGCCGCGCGCAAGGCATTGGCTGACAAGGGTGAAGCCGGTGCCCTGGCTACGATTCTCACGGGGCTCGGCAGTTTGTCCTACGGGGAGCTGGCGGGCGAACGAACCAAGCTCGGCCTGATGCTGCACGATCCTGAAGAAGAGCACGATTGTTTCTCTGACAATACCCATAACTCGCATTACTACGATGCGATGGGTATTCGCAATGTGTACCTGGGCGAATACCAGCGCGTCAATGGCGAGGTCTTGAAGGGCAGCAGCATCTCGCAACTGGTGGCCGCGAAGGCGCCCGAGGTGGACGCACGCTTGCGAGAAGAGCTCGATGCCACCCAAGCCGTGATGCACAAAATGGTGGATGCGGCGAAAGATGGCAACACCTTTGATGTCCTGATCGCCAGCGGCAATAAAGCAGGGAACGCGCTGGTACAAGCGGCGGTCGACGCTCTGACGACGCAAACCCGCTCCATCGAAAAAGCCATTCAAGCGCTGGAGTTGGGCAATATTGAGCTGGAAGGTTCAGACAGTCTCGATAATCCAAGCGCTGTCACCGGGGGCTGATTCAGCATGCTGACGATGGCGACGGCCCGCATGTTGTTGATCGCGTTGCTGCTGACGGGCAGCGCGGTCGCGGCTGAGCCGTCGTCCCAACAAGGTGGTGCGTTTACGCATTCGCGACCAGCGGATGCGCGCGCATATTCACACCCGACGGCCGCCGTGCGTCGAGAGCAACGCATGGACTTCACTCTCGGTCAGGCCATCTTTGAAAAACTCTGGGTCAGCGCGCCGGCGTCGACGCGATCGAGTGACGGGTTGGGGCCGCTCTACAATGCGCGCTCATGCCGCCAGTGTCATCGTGGCAACGGCCGTGGCGTGGTCGCTGAGGGCGATGACCAGCCGCAGTTGTCCTTTGTGGCCAAGCTGAGCGTCCCC
>DOIU01000510.1 GCA_003511825.1 Gammaproteobacteria bacterium
GGCACGGAGTACGGCAAGGCCACGCAAGGCGACCTTTTTTTTGCGGGACAAACCGCCTTTGGTGCCACCGACCCCGACGGTCTCGGTCAGGGTGTCGCTTTGCTCAGCGGCCGCGAAGTGCGCTCAGAAGTGGGATTTGGTCGCTTGATGGCTCCGCTCTCGTTTAAAGTGAACAATAAACTCGCGTTGGCGGCACAACTGGATTTCGTGTGGGCGACCATGGATATCCAGATGGATATAGACGGCGCCACCTTTGCCGACATGGCATTTAACACCAATCCTCAGCTCGATGTGGGCAGCGCGGAAGGCAGCATGGTGCAAGCATTTGGCGCGGCTCAACAAGGCGGGATGATTGACGACGTTAGCTGGGCTCGCTTTGACTTCAGCGACGACAATGACTTCTCCGGCGAAGCCTCCGGCTACGGCTTTGCCGGGAAGCTTGGGATCTTGTACCAAGTCAATCCGCAGCTGTCCGTCGGCGCGACCTACCACACGGTGACACAACTCGACGACCTCAACACCAGCGACGCCACCATTGCATTCGACGGATCAGGTCAGGCTTTTGGTGGTGGCGCCATCGACATCCGTGGGGACATTGATGTCATTGACTTCCAGTGGCCTGCCACTCTGGGGCTGGGCGCAGCCTTCAAACTCAACCCACAATGGATGTTCGCCGGCGATATCCGTCACTTGTTCTGGTCAGATGTGATGGATAACTTCAAAATGACCTTTACGGCAGACGCCACTCAGGCAAATCCTGCGGCCGCCGGTTTCGCCAATACCCGCATTGACGCCACGATACTGCAAGAATGGGACGATCAAACCGTTTTCTCCCTCGGTGCACAATACAAACCCAACCCCAAACTGGCTCTGCGCGCAGGCATTAACGTGGCTAACAATCCGGTGCCTGACCAATACCTCAACGCTCTCTTTCCCGCGATCGTTAAAAACCACTACACCGCCGGCATCGGTTTTGCCATTAATGCCAACCACCAAGTCGGTGCAGCCATTGCCTACGCGCCCGAAGTCAAACAAACCAACAGCCAGAATAACGTCGCGTCGACCCACAGTCAGACCACCTGGCGCATGAACTACGTCTACAAATTCTGATCCACACAATCCATCCTCAAACCTGGCAAACCTACTGACACTATGCTGTCAGTAGGCCTCACCTAGACTAGGCGTCCACTCACCTAACGAGGTCAATACGATGGTCAAAAACGCAGTCAACTGGTTTGAAATTCCGGTCAGCGATCTGGATCGCGCCACCGACTTTTACCAGCATATGATGCATACCGAGCTTGAACGCAGCAACGCAATGGATGGCATGGATCTCGCCATCTTCCCCTACGACGAACAATCCGTTTCCGGCGCGCTGGTCAAGGCGGAGTTTCTCACACCCGCGTCTTCTGGCTCCGTGGTATACCTGAACGCAGAGGGCATTTTGGATGATGCCATCAGTCGCGCACAAGAAAAAGGCGCCTCAATCGCCATCCCTAAAACTGCCATCGGCGAACACGGTTTCTTTGCGCACATCATCGACTGCGAGGGTAACCGAGTCGGCCTCCATTCCATGGCGGGCTGATTCTCGGCTTTTCCTGGGACTGCCAAACGACAAGGGGTACTATGTGTACCCCGCTCATCACAACAACGGCACCAGGGTATCGCGCATGCGACGGGCAGATCGACTATTCCAGATTGTGCAAATGCTGCGCACCCGGCAGTGGGTGACAGCCGCCGAGATCGCCGACAACCTGGAGATCTCAGTACGCACCGTGTATCGAGACATGCAAGACCTGTCACTCTCCGGCACCCCCATCCTGTCCGAAACCGGCAAAGGCTACTCGCTGGATAAGGCCTACAACCTCCCACCCATCACCTTCAGCGAAGCAGAACTCGAATCCCTCATCCTCGGCGCCCGCATGGTCCAAGCCTGGTCAGACATGCACCTGGCCGCCGACGCCACCCGTGCCCTGCAACGCATCCAAAGCGTGATCCCCGACCACCTCAAACACGCCTTTACCACCACAGAACTGCGCGTACCCGCATTTCACATCTACCCTGACATCGCCGAAAACCTGCCCCTTATCCGCAAAGCCATAAAGGCCACCTGCAAAGTACGCCTGGACTACGAACGCGCCGACACCGAAAAATCCGAACGCATCATCTGGCCCCTGGGCCTGTTTTTCTGGGGAAAAGTCTGGACACTGGTCGCCTGGTGCGAACTGCGCAATGATCATCGCCATTTCCGAGTCGACAGAATGGCCAATATCACACCACTGACTGACACCTATACCCTCGCGCCCGAGCAGTCCCTAGAAACGTATTTGACGCGGGAGAAATGTGGATGATTTATCGTGGGGCCTGAATGACGCTTTTCCTTAGCGGCTCGGTGAATAGTGCAATCAACCGTTTTTCTGACTTTGGTTTTTTACTAGGCTTTATTAAAGGTGCACTGGTGCGGTAAGCTCAGAACACCCTGAACATGGTGAGCTGCGATGTTTTCCCAAGACACACTACAGTTCCTCGTTGAACTGGCTGAAAATAACAATCGCGAGTGGTTTAATCGCAACCGGCAACGCTATGAAGACGAGGTGCGGGAGCCAGCGTTTGAGTACATCCGCTCAATGCAGTTGCCGTTGTCGCGGATCTCCACCAAGTTCACCGCCTTAACCAAAAAAACCGGCGGCTCGCTGATGCGGGTGTTTAAGGACGTGCGCTTCAGTAAAGACAAAACGCCCTACAAAACCAACATCGGCATCCAATTCCGCCACGTCGCCGGCAAGGATGTGCACGCGCCGGGTTTCTACTTGCATATAGAGCCTGATGAGATGTTTCTGGCTGCTGGCATCTGGAGTCCGGACAACCCAACCTTGACCAAGGTACGCATGCTCATCGGCGAATACCCGGATGAATGGCTGAGTATCACCAAAACGCTCATCAACAAACGTACCGGCTTTGAATTGCACGGCGAGTCGCTGAAAAGGCCACCCAAAGGCTTCGGTGCCGACCACCCACTCATCGAGGATCTCAAGCGCAAGCACTTTATCGCCGTCAAACAGCTCACCCAAAAAGATGTCCTCGGCAAAGGCGCGACCAAACGCACAGCAACGCTGTTTGAAAAGACAGCACCGCTGGTGAAGTTTATCTGCGAAGCCAGTGACCTCGAGTTCTAAGCGCTTATCTAGACGCCCTGTGCCATAACGCATCTTAACCAACGCCCTGCATCATCCAACGCCACATCTGTATTAAGCATCGCGATCTTCTGAGCATGAGTGGGTTTGCTAAGTTGTATTTTTATAGTGCGCCCAATTACATGCCATGCGTCCAGCGCGCGAAGAAAAAAGAAAATACTCAAAAAAACATTCAAATTATTGAGCGGCCAACCGAAAGACTCAGTGTTCCATCATGAATAGCTTGGTCCCGGCTTCAAAAACCCATGCTAAAGCTGTCGCTTGGATAAGATCAGTACCGCTCTGATCGGCGACTAGAGCC
>DOIU01000213.1 GCA_003511825.1 Gammaproteobacteria bacterium
GGGTGAGAACGGCGGGCGGGTGTAGGTTTGTGGCGCGGCGTCGGCGGACAGTGGCCGGTGCTGACGAATCGGCGACCGACTCCAGGACTCCAAGCCACCCGCGACGATCACCTCGTCCATGCTGGCGGCAATGCTGGCCGTCGCCAGCGCAATCGCATCCAACCCTGAGCAGCACTGCGTATCGACGGTCATCGCAGGTGTCTGCTCAGCCAAACCTGCGCGCAGCGCCGCAAGACGGGCCGGATTGCCGCCGCCATAGAGCGCGTTGCCCATGACCACCGCGTCGACGGCCGTCGCCGCTAAACCAGCGTCCTGCAGCACACGTTCAATCACTGGCGCTGCGAGTGCATCCACCCCCAGACCGGCAAGTGCGCCATGACGGGGCGTCACGGCGGTACGGCAGGCAGCTACGCAATACACCCGTCTCACGGCAGTGGCTCCAATTCGCCCGCCTCAAGCGCTTGACGCAAGCGGGTGACATCGGTTTTTTGGGAGAGCGTTTGCGGCCATGCATGGCAGACAAAGTAGCGCTGCGGTATGGCATAGGCGGGCAACCACTCAGCCGCTTGCGCGATCAAGGACTGTCGCTGCAGCGAACCCGCTTGGCTCGGCAACACCACGGCCACGGGTCGCTCGCCGCGCAAGCGATCGGGCACGGACAACACACAGGCAGCTTCAACGCCAGGGCACTTCACCAATACGTGCTCAATCGCCTCCGGGTGCAGATTCCGCCCCGCCACGCTCATCATGCGATCACTGCGGCCCGTGATGTACAGAAACCCCTCGGCATCCAGGTAACCGCTATCGCCCGTGCCCAAAGCATCATCGAGCACTGGCATCGCGCCCAAATCCGTCGCACCCCGCGCACGTGCATAGCCCATAAAACGCAAAGGGCTGTGGACAAAGATGCGCCCGCTCACGCCCACCGCACATGCCTGATCTTGATCATCCAGAATGCGTACATCCACCCCGGGTAAAGCCCGACCCACGCTGTCCGCCGGGCAGCGCGCATCAGCCGGTGCCATCGCGATGTAACTGAGCTCGGAACTGCCATAGAACTCGCGCAAACCCGCTGCTGGGAAGCGCGCCTGCAGCTGTGCTCGCCACGACGGTGGCAACTTGGCCCCCGAACTCAGCACCAGCCGCAGCCCTTGAGCGCCTGCAGCTTGCCGCAGGCCGCTGTTGAGCAACAGTCGCAATTGTGTCGGTACCGCGAACACAACACCGCGCGGTCGCGTTGCCACGGCATCGATTAACCAGGACGTGCGCGCGGTCTGGGTCGTCGCCACCTCCGCACCGGCATACACACCGCGTAACAGGGCGTAGAGGAAAAGCGAATGCGCCACATGGCCTGGGCACAAGACGGTATCACCGGGCCCGAGACCATATTCGCCAGCGTCCAAGCGGAAACTCGCCAACCACGACGCCTCATCCCGTGTGAAGCCTTTGGCAACCCCGCCCGACCCCGACGTAAATCCGGTGTAGAAAGGTGTGTCACGCAGTGCTACCTCGCGCGCACGCGCCAACCAGGGTTGGAAATCCACAGGGTCTGTATCATCCACGGGCAAGACATCCGCCAGCGGCCGAGCAACCGGCAAATGCGTATGCGCCGGCTTGGCAAGAAACAACCCTGGCTCCAAGTCATGGATTGTTTGCCGTAACGTTGCCTCTGGCCACTGCGGATTGAGGACTTGGACCTGCAAGTCACATAAACGCGCACCGAGGAAAACGCCTAAAAATGTGAGCGAGTTCTCACCGCATAACGCAACACTGCGATGTGGCACATGCAGCCTTGAGAGCCGCTGGGCTACGGCAACCGCAAGCCGAGCGACGTCACTTATCATGTAGACGGCGTCGTCAACGCGTAAACACACCCGCTGGGGTGTCGCGAGTGCTTGGGTCAGCACGCGCAAGACAATGGCGTCGGTGAAACGCTCAACAGACACGCGCATCTCCGGCGACTAACCCGTGTGTTTTCATTATCATAAAACGTTCATATAGGGCTTTTAGTATGAGCCATTCGTCTTCGTTGCGGAAAACCAATGGCCAGTTCAAGCGAAGCGCTGAAAAGCGCCGTACACCAGCACTCATTAACCTCTGTGCAAGGCATGCAACAGCGCCTGTTCAGCACGTGGTTTAATAGCTTCATCTACAACCAGATATGGGAAGACCCCGAGCTGGATATGCAAGCGCTGGACTTGGACGCTGACAGCGAGATATTGACCATCGCGTCTGGCGGCTGCAATGTGTTGAACTACCTCACGGCCTCCCCCGCCCGGATCGTGGCCCTGGATCTCAACCCCTACCACCTGTCACTGACTCGCTTAAAAATCGCGGCGATGGAGCACTTGCCCAATCATCGCATGTTTTACGACTTTTTTGGCTACGCTGACAGCCCGCAAAATCCCGAGCGCTTTGAAGCCTACATTGAGCCACGCATCGACGCCGAACTGGCGGCCTTCTGGAATGGCCGCACACTCTTGCGCGGTAAGCGAATTAAGCTGTTCAGCGATGGTCTGTACCGCCACACCCGGTTTGGCTATTTTATGCGATTCTTGCACTGGATTGGGCGTAAAGCGCGGCATGAGCCTTACCGCCTGCTAAA
>DOIU01000005.1 GCA_003511825.1 Gammaproteobacteria bacterium
TGCAATCCAGGCATCGAGGGTGGCGTTTTGCTCTGCGTTCAGGCCCAGCTCACTGCGTAGCTTTTGCACATGCGGCATCAGGTTAACAATCGGTTCAGCCAGTTCGTCAGTGCTTGCCAGCGCGACCTGTGGCAGTAACAGGGTTAAGGCCAAGAGTATCAGAGCAAGGTTTGTCAGATGTCTCATGGTATCGGTCTCTCCTTCCGTGTGTGATTAGAAACAGTTTGCTTCGTTAAAGCTCAATCGCGCATCAGGATACGCGGTGAAGGTAAGTGTCTGCGTTGATAAATCGCAAGCCAATCAGCGTGTGTCGTCATTCACAAGTATCCAGTGAGGGGGAACCCGTTCGCGGATTCTGTGTCAATCCCTCTAAAGCAATGATGTTGGAGACGCATGATGAGCAAGCCGCTATCTTACCGATGGATAGGAGGACTATTACTGTGCCTGTGGGTTTTTTCTGCGGCTGAGGCGGTCACTCGCAATGGTTTCTTGCTTGACGGCGCGACGGTGCCCATGGATGACATCTTGCGGGGCGGGCCGCCACGCGACAGTATTCCTGCGATTGACCAGCCGAAATACATCGCATCGTCAGCGGCCGATTTTCTCACTGACGCCGACCGTATATTGGGTATTGAGATTGCGGGGGAGGCCAGAGCGTTCCCAATCAAGATTCTCGATTGGCACGAAATCGTGAATGACCGGATTGCCGATCAGGCCGTAATGATCAGCTATTGCCCTCTGTGTGGAACAGGTATGGCATTTTCGGCGCAAGTGGGCGAGCGTGAGCTGCAGTTCGGGGTGTCTGGCTTGTTGTATCAGAGTGATGTGTTGTTCTACGACAGAGAGACAGAATCGCTGTGGTCGCAAATCATGGGGCAGGCGGTGAGTGGCGAACTGCGCGGTCAGTCGCTCACCGGATTACCGGTCTTTCACACTTCTTGGGCCGACTGGCGAGAGCGCTATCCGCACACCTTGGTGCTCAGCACAGAAACGGGCTTTTCGCGTGACTATACCCGCAGCCCCTATGCCGGCTACACAGAAACGCGCCGCTTGTACTTCCGCGTGAATCATAAGGCGCCCGCCACCTACCATCCCAAAGAACAAGTGATGGGACTCACCATCGGCGAGACATTCAAAGCCTATCCTTTCAGCGAGTTGGCCAAGCATGGGCAGACCGCCTTTGAAGACACGGTTGCCGGCAAAAAAATCACCGTGCATTGGGACGATACCGCGCGCAGCGCCTATGTCACGGACGCTACAGGCCAAACGCTCGTGACGACCGTCAGCTTCTGGTTCGCATGGTTCACCTTTCATCCCGAAACGGCGGTCTACAAGGCATCCTGAGCCGACCATCGCGCAGAGCCGGTAAAAAAAACCGCCTCAATACCGATAACAGATGAGGAGGCGCAACGATAGCTCACAGCAGGCAGCTTGCTGAGGACATTGCGCCTGATGTGTTATCAACGTGCTCAGGAGGAGCGCAGGTGATTCTCGGCGATATCATGACCCCAGCGGTCGTCACCATTGGCATGGATGACCCCTTGCGTGTTGCCAGCGACATCTTTAAACGCACACGCTTCCACCATTTGTTGGTGGTTGAGAGCAATACCCTGTACGGTGTTCTCTCTGACCGCGATCTGCTCAAAGCCATGAGCCCCAATATCGGCACAGCGGCGGAGACCGCTCGTGACATCGCGACGCTGAACAAGCGGGTGCATCAAGTGATGTCCCGCAAACCCATTACCCTAGAACCTAACGCCACCATCGCCGATGCCGTGGCGATCTTCCAAACACATGCGGTGTCTTGTATCCCGATTGTGGATGAGGAGCGTCATCCCGTAGGTATCCTGAGTTGGCGAGATCTCTTGGGCGCGATGGCGGCCTAATCCGTTAAACTGTGCCCAGCTTGGCAATTCGTGCAAATAGGGCGCGGGTAATCATCGCATTCAACCACCTTGGGCTATAACAGCAGTAACGAAGAGTTTTCGCAGCACTGTTCGTTACCGTTATGCGCCAGGCGTCGCCTTCCGACTCCCTAACTTCCGCTAATCGTACGCCTGGCGCATATCGGGCTTCAATTGGTCATACCCTTTAAACGCCCACAGTCGCATTTGTTTGTAGCGATTGGCTTGCCACAGTTCATCGTCTTTCAGAATGGCACACGCCTGGTCCCTGAAGCGGGCATTGTCCTCGGCGCTCTGAATGAAGTCGCTGCCCTGGAAGCAACAGGTTTCGTACAGATGCACCACGTCAGGGTAGGTGTTGCCATGCGTGTGACCCAGCCAATGCACCATTTCATGAAAGAGCAGGGAAGCGCGGTTGCGGTAGCGGTGCATGCCCTCAAACCACTGCGGTTTCACATTCAGATGGCGATCAATCGCCCGCGCATCGAGCTTGAAGAAATCGCGATAGACAGCGACCTCGTGGCGACGGCTGAGATAGCCGCTGATGCGGTAGGTATCGATGACAATGCCGGGATAGCGAATGTCTGCAGCCACGGTTTCAAAGTGCTCCGAGCCGCTGTCTGCCGACGGTGGCAGGCGCGCGATGGCGTAGGCATAGGTTTTGTCGGCCACGCAACGCACGGTTTTGGGCAGGGGGCTCTCCAATAAGCGCAGCAGGGCGTCGGCCTGGCGTGCGTGAAACGGGTGCAGTTTGCCCGCAGGTGAATGTCCCGCAAGACACGACAGTCCTTGCTGCAGGCCTTGTTCCATGTCGCTCAGCAAGACGTTAAAGCCTGCAAGCGACGACGTCTGCTCATGATGCGGGTACTGGTCGCAGCCTTCAATGCGGAAATTCCCACCCACGACCAGTGCATTCGCTTTGCCATCCCGGTATTCGGCGTGCTGTTCAGCCGAGTAGCGCGCGGTGAGTTTTGCCAGGCGCGCGTCGACGCTGTCAGTCGTGTTGTCGGTCGACGAATAGCCTGAAGTGCTCGCCAAAAGCGCCGCACCCAGCAGGGCATATCGCGTATTGATCTTCAAGACGCTCCCTCCTGACGCACACTGACGTCTGTCACGGCGGCTCCGCCCGGTGCCGCACTTCCTTGTGGCCCTTATCACTATGGCGACGGCCGTCTTTGCCAGCCTTAGACATTTTTCCGCCTCTAGAGTTTGCGTCTTTTCACACCCTGTCAAGCGGCGTTAGGGTATGCGAGGGCGTGTTAATCTTGCTCTATGGGCAGGGGCTTCAAGAGAATTCGTCATTGCTGCCCTGCGCCATTCGCAGCGCAATGAGGGGGTTATGCCTAAAACGCCATTCACCGAGGAACGACCACGCAAGCGTGTTGCTGCGTCTGCTCGGGTGTCTGCGTTTGATGATTGCCTCGCGCAGGTTCAGACCTGCCAACGCTGTGCTGAGCACTTGCCCAATCCGCCGCGCCCGGTAGTGCAGGCGGGTACATCGGCTCGGATACTGGTGATCGGCCAGGCGCCCGGGCGCAAAGTGCAACAAACCGGTGTGCCTTTTGATGATCCGAGCGGGGATCGCCTGCGCGCGTGGATGGGCGTTGATCGAACCACCTTTTATTCGCCGCACCACATCGCATTGATGCCCATGGGGTTTTGTTATCCTGGTCGTGGTCGCAGCGGAGATTTGCCGCCTCGCTCCGAATGCGCCGACCACTGGCATGGGAGGTTACTCGGGCATTTAGATCGCGTGGAGCTGACGCTCTTGCTGGGCCGCTACGCGCAGCACCACTACCTGGGCCAAGCGTGTGGCAAGACACTCACCGAGACGGTCAAACGGTGGCAAACGTTTTGGCCGGCGCGACTGCCGCTGCCTCACCCCAGCCCGCGCAATAACATCTGGTTGCGGCGAAATCCCTGGGTTGAAGGCGAACTCATCCCCGCCTTGCGCCAGCGCGTACAGCAACTGCTGGCCGACTAAAGGGCCATCATTCATCGGCGAAGGGCAGGCCTGCCATACCATCGTTAACAAAGTCTGACTATAATCAGCCCTGTTTTGCCTGCATCTTAATCCAGCACTGAGAGGACACATGGCCGGTTCCAGCCTACTCGCATTACTTGACGACATCACCACGGTTTTGGACGACGTCGCGACAATGACCAAGGTCGCCGCCAAAAAGACCGCAGGCGTACTCGGTGATGATTTGGCACTGAATGCCGAACAAGTCACCGGTGTGCGCGCCGAGCGTGAATTACCGGTGGTGTGGGCGGTCGCCAAAGGGTCTTTCAAGAACAAGCTGATTCTGGTGCCGGCAGCGTTGCTGATCAGCGCGTTTGCGCCGTGGCTGATTACCCCCATGCTGATGATAGGCGGGGCGTTTCTGTGCTACGAAGGCTTCGAGAAGATCTACCACATGTTCGTTCACAAGAGCGAAGAGGCAGACGCGGAGCATGCGGCACGGACGCAGGCAATCGCTGATCCCGAGGTGGACATGGTGGAGTTTGAGAAGAATAAGATCCGCGGCGCGATTCGCACGGATTTTATCCTCTCGGCAGAGATTATTGTGATCGCCTTGGGCACGGTGGCCGAGTCTACGATGGCGGTGCGCATTTCCGTCGTTGCCGGCCTTGCGCTACTGATCACCGTCGGCGTCTACGGCCTGGTCGCCGGTATCGTGAAAATGGACGATGCCGGCTTGTACTTGAGCCAACGCTCTGGCGATGGCTTGGTAACGCAAGCCAAGCGTGTTTTTGGCCGGTTCTTGCTCAGGGCCGCACCGCTGCTGATGAAAACCTTGTCTATCGTGGGGACGGCTGCCATGTTCATGGTCGGCGGCGGTATTCTGGTGCACGGCATGGGCGGTGTGGAAGAGGCGATCCATCATGTCGCTCACGCGGCTCACAGTCTGCCCGGCATAGGCGCGGTGTTGTCAGTGTTGCTGCCGACGTTACTCAGTGCCTTGTTTGGCATTATCGCAGGCGCGATCCTGATGCCCATTGTGAGTGGTGTTCTCAAGCTGTTTGGCAAGTCGCACTGAGCATGCCAGCGGCGAGGTTTGTGCACTGCGGCAATGCGTTCAGCGGTGCCGGTGCCAGCGCAGTGTGCAAAAAATACCTGCATCGTTTTTAATAAATCAATAAAAACAATAGCTTACATGTTGGCAGGCAAATTGATTATCTAATAGCGGGCGGGAGTTGCAGAATCTCCTCAGTGTTCTGTAACGACTGGCTTAGGCGGGTGTCGATGTGTCGGCGCATGGCCTAGAGTCTTAATCTTGTATCGGGTTAAGTACTTGTTCTATTCCTCCTGTGTTGCCCGGGATGTCCTCCCGGGCACTTTTTCTCCCCCTGCAATGTGCGCTATCTCCGGTTCGGCAGAGCCCGCGTGAATTCCAGCCTGTTGGCGCCGATACCCTCTCGAAAGTGGCTCGCGCGCAGATCTTCAGGAGAACCGGTCGCCATGCACAACAAACGGAATTACTACCGCATGCTCAACGTTCAGTTTGACGCGCCGCCGGCCGTCATCAAGGCGAGCCATCGCGTCATGATGCAGAAGCTGCGTATGCACCCCGATTTGGGGGGAGACGCGGCACTGGCCGGCCAGCTGAATGCCGCGCTCGATACCTTGATGGATGCCGAGAAGCGCGCGCGCTACGACGCGTGGCTGCGCGACCATCAGCCAGAGAGCCTGGCCAACCGCTTTCAACCCGCACCCGACTTCAACGATCAACCCGAGCCCGAACCTCCGTCGCCTGAACCCAGTCCCGCTGAGCCGGCAACCGCGCAAGCGTCGGTGCAAGAGATCACCTGCGCCTTCTGCGGCGAGCAAAACCGTATCCCCTTGAGTCGAGCCCCGTTCAGTGCCTCGGCGTCACGCTGCAGCCGCTGTGAGGCGCCACTGACGCCCGTCGCTGAGCAGTTGCACATGGATGAGTCCGAGCAACGCCATTGGCAGCGCTTGAGCCTGGGGGTGGAGGTGAGCGTGAAAACCGCGTGGCCGGACGGTGATGACGTTGTCGGTCAAACGGAAGACTTTTCGTTGCAGGGGGTAAAACTGCGTGTCCCCGCAGCCTTGGCGCTGAGCCAGCGGGTACTGATCAGGGCGCAGACGTTCGATGCCGTTGCGGATGTTGCCCACATCGTGCCTGTAGCTGCCGGAAGCTGGTCTGTGGGGTTGCGATTCTGCACCTTAACGCTGCGGATGGCGCCGGGGCAGCTATTCAGCGTATCGGTGTAAAGCAGGGGAGAGCAACCTCATGCCGCGTGTGTGCTGAGCATGAGGTTGTTTGTTGGAGTACTAAAAGAAGCGCTTCACTTCCGACAATTGGTAACCGTTGTTGCTGGTGTGGTATTCGTGAAAGATCTCGACGCCCTCACGATTGAACTTTGCCATACCGTTGGTCACCAGTAAGCGCTTGTCGTCTTCAATCAGGAAGAGGTCATAGTGCCAAGTGTCACCGTTAAACTCGCCCTGACGCACATAGCTGTTTTTAAAGCCATACGCATCGGTGTACTGAAAATTGCATTCGCCGACGACGCGGAAGCAATCGTGTGGCGTCCAGCTGACGGTGTTCCCGGCCTTTTCATAGCGCACCATGGCGCCTTTTTCATTCAGCCATACCGTTTTCCAGGGGGCGCCGTCGCTATTGCGCTTAAAATACAAATCCCAGCGATAGAGGTTCTCGTCCCGCCCGTTAAAGACCCACACCACGTCGCGCGTCACGCCGGGGCCTGAGATTTCCTGCAAATAAGAAAATCCCGGCGTAATGTCGGTGATGGACTGTGCATTGGGTACGCCCGTGCCGTAGGCGGGTTGCGATGCGCAGGCTTGTAATAATAATGCAGATGCTGCGACAGCCAGTGCGGGTGTACACAGCCGGCGGAACCAAGTCATTGCGGGTGGGTGGTAGGTCATGACATAAATCCTGTGTTTATCGCCTATGTTCGACCATTTTATTAAGCGCTTGAGGCGAATTCCGTTCTGTGTGAAAGGGCACAAATTTCTTGTGAGAAATTGCCGCTGTGTGATCTGGGGCGAGCCAGCTCACAGATTGCCGTTGCTGTCCTGACAGGCACTGTAGAAAACGCGGGGTGGGTCCGATGTTTGAGAGATAGCGTGATTGCCGTCGCGCCAAACAGACTGACCAGAGGACGTTCATCCATGTTACTGCAGCGGGTTTTTTGCTGGCTTTGCCTGGGCGGCGGCGCCTTGATGTTATTGACGGCCTGCGGCTCCAGCGCCGAGAGTACGGATGACGTCGCCGGGCCTGTGATTGAAGGCGGACAAGCGGGACCCGCGCCCTCAGCGCCGTCTACCCACCCGCTCTCCAGCGACATCAGAGGTGCCTGGCAGGCAGGTTGCGCTATGCACAATGCCGATGGCAGCGTGTACGTGACGACGGATGTCCGCTTCGAGGCAGAGCGCTTTACCACCGAGATCACCTTCTACGCTGAAAATACCTGCACCGTGTTGGCCACACCGGCAAGCGACGTGCCGGCGCAGCGTGTGACGGTGTCGGGCCAAGCGCGCGAGCGGGGAGCGACCACATCCACATCGCTGGGAGAGGCGCGGCATCTGGACCTTGCGCTGGAGTCCGTGCTGTTGGATGGCGTTCCTATGGATAGCCAGCACTATTCCCAGGCATGGGCGCCCGATGTCTACCTCATCAGCGAAGGCGCCTTGTATGTTGGCAAGGTGGCCGCCCCATCAAGCGATGCCAGTGCGGCGGCGCGACCCACGGCGCTGGATCTGGACTTCCGACTCACTCGCGGATAACTCGCAAAGCCGCCGCTGACAAGGCCACACGGCTGCACTAACGGCAGATTGCCTTACGGATCGCGATACATTAGGCTTTGCCCATCCAATACCTGACGAGCTTGCATGCGCGTGCTGTATATTACCCGGCTGATTCTTGCGGCCAGCGCGTGGTTGTTACCACAAGACGGGTCTACGTCTAAGATCGGCAATCACGGGGCATTCAAGCCGCATCAAGGTTTACAGCGTGGTGTGGGCTCCGCGGGGTGGTGGCTTGCCGGCCTGTTGCTGATCGTTGCACCCTCCGCGCACGGGCAGCCGCTCACGGTCGCCGTCGCCAGTAACTTTATTGCACCCCTGGAAGTCATCGCCCAGCGCTTTACCGCCGCGTCCGGGCACGCGGTCGATATCGTCAGCGCGTCCACCGGTAAACTCTACGCGCAAATCATTCACGGGGCGCCTTACGACGTCTTTCTCGCCGCCGATGCAGCCAGCGCACAGTTGCTGGAGTCGCGCGGTCTCGCCAGAGAGGGGTCTCGCGCGACCTACGCCATTGGCCGTCTGGCGCTGTGGACCCCCAACGCCCAAGAAAACACACCCGTTCTCGACCTGCTCAAGGTGGGCAAGTTTTCTCACCTGGCGATTGCCAACCCGCGCCACGCACCCTATGGCAGAGCGGCGCGGCAAGTCCTCCAAAAAATGCAACTCTGGGAAGAATTATCCGCAAGGACGGTGCGCGGCGAGAACATCGCCCAAACCTATCAGTTTGTGGAGTCAGGCCATGCCGAACTAGGGTTCGTCGCTCGGTCACAACTGGTCGCTCGGCCATCGGACACCGCCGGTGATCACTGGGATGTGCCCGAGTCTTTTCATGATCCTGTCTGGCAGCAGTTGGTGGTATTAACGGACGCGCCCGGTAGCGAAAAGTTTGCGGACTTTATGCAGAGCAACGCCGTGCGTGACATCATCCAACAGCATGGCTATGGCTTGCCTTGATGGTCAGCGAGTCTGACTTCTCAGCCTTTGTCATCACCTTAAAGCTCGCGAGCTTAACCACGGTGGTGTTGCTGGCGATCGGGACGCCGGTGGCGTGGTGGTTGGCCCGCAGTACCTGGCGATATCGTTTTTTGATCGAAGCCGTGATTGCCTTGCCTTTGGTTTTACCGCCGACGG
>DOIU01000248.1 GCA_003511825.1 Gammaproteobacteria bacterium
AGACGTTTATTGAATACGAGTTCCCCGGCTTCGGGCGCGCCGTGAATGAACCGCGGCTGTACGGGGCGGGGGTGAGTGCGCGTTGGTAGCCCCGAAACTGCTGGCGAGCACGCCCTAGCTGATGATGGCGTCGACATGCGATGTGTGTGTTGACCCGCAGCTAAGACTGCTTCGCGTAAGCAATCGCCTCACGGATATAGTTTTCATAGTCCGCCTCATAGGCGGGTGGAATCAGGACCCATTCTTTAAAGGTCTTTTTGGTGAAGTTAAACGGGCGTCCGGTCCCTTCGGCGATCAGGTCCTGCACGCGCTCCGATGAGACCTTAATGATCAAGGCGTCTTCTTTTTCAAATCGCATGGCGATAAAGGCATCGTGGTAGCGCAGGCAGGGCGAGTTCATCATGGTCGAGGCGTTAACGCCGGGTTCCTGGAGGAGGGTGTTGACGGCATCGTCATAGCTCATCGGGGGCTCCTGTTATTGGCTGGTTCTGGCTTGTAGTAAATCAATTCTCTTGCAGATATAGCGCTGTTCCGCCTGGTTTTGGCAGAGGGTTAAGGCGTATTCCCAGGTTTGCAGTGCTTCAGCGGGATTACCGTTTTCTTCCAACAAGGCGGCTTTGCTGGTATGGAAGTATTGGAAGCGTTGCATCGCGGGGTGGTCGGCCAGGGTGTTCAGCAGGGCAAGCCCGGCGTTTGGCCCATCGGCGCGGGCGAGGGCGATGGCTCGGTTGAGGGTGATGACCGGGTTGTCCGTGCGTTGCTCCAGCAGTGTGTAGAGTTGCACGATCTGTGGCCAGTCTGTGTCTTCGGGGGTGGCGGCGCGGTTGTGTATCGCGGCGATGGCGGCTTGCAGCAGGTAGGGCCCGGCTTGCGGTTGCTGGCGAAAGCATTTTTCGATCAGGACTTTGCCTTCATTGATCAAGGCGCGTTGCCATAGCCTGCGGTCTTGTTGTTCCAGCGGGATGGGCAGGCCGTCTGCGTCGGTGCGTGCGTCTGCTCGCGCATGCTGCATCAGCAGCAGAGCGAGCAGCGCCAGCGGTTCGGTGTGGCCGGGCAGCAGCCGGCAGAGCAGGCGGGTTAAGGCAATCGCGGTCTCACCGAGAGGCACGTCAAGCAAGTCAGGTCCGCTCGCCACGGTGTAGGACTGATTGTAAATCAGGTAAATGACGCGGAGCACGGCATCGAGTCGCTCGGGCAGCTCGCGGGTGTCGGGCACTTGGTAGGCGATGCCACAGTCGCGAATCCGTCGCTTGGCGCGGGTGACCCGCTGGTCCAGGGTTTTGGGTGTGAGCAGGAAGGCGCGTGCAATCGCGATGCTGTCCAAGCCAGCGATGGTCTTGAGCGTCAGCGCGATCTGGGCTTCGGGCGCCAGCGCCGGGTGGAAGCAGGTAAATATCAGTCGCAGCATATCGTCGCTGAGGTGGGCGTGGTCATGCTGCTCGGGGTTTGTTGTGGCGTCCGCGCCGAGTTGTGTCTGCTGCAGGGCATGGTGGTGACGCTCAACCATGCGCTGGTGGCGCTGCCTGTCGTGGACATAGTGCCGCGCGGTCTGGACCAACCAGGCCACGGCATTGTCCGGGATACCGTGCTGGCGCCAATGTGGCAGTGCGCGGACCAGGCTCTCTTGCACCGCTTCTTCGGCCAGATCAAAGTCGCGTGTCAGGCGGATCATCGTCGCCAAGGCTTTCGGGCGAGCGACTTTGAGGGTGATCTCGAGTTGTTCCATCGTCTTCCACGTTGGTGTCAGTACACCAGATAGTCAATCTCCCGCACTTCGACCACGCCGATGCGCGCTTCGGGCAGCGCTGCGGCGTAGCGCGCGGCCGTCTCGATGTCGGCGCAACGCAGCGCATGGAAACCCAGCAGCACTTCTTTGGCTTCGGCAAACGGTCCGTCCATCATCGCATACGGGATCTTGCCGTGTCGCAGGCTGGTGCTGGTCAGCGTGGACATCAACTTATGCCCGAAGACATAGTGCCCGGCTTCGTCCGCGCGCATCGCCATGCGGGTGTTCTCGTCGACCAGCTGTTGGCGTTCATCCTCGCTCAGCGCATCATAGACCTCGGCGTCAAGGTAGTTGAGTAGCGCATACACGGGATGCGTGGATGCCTCCGTGAGGAGTTTGGGCGAGCCTGACGACGGCGGGCAGTGACCGGCGTCCACCGGCCGCAGTTCCACGCCCGCCATGCTGGCCGTGGGGATGTGGCGGGCGTAGGCGAGCGCACCGTCCAGGTCGTCGCTCTCCACGTGGTAGAACCCGACCAGGATCTCCTTGCACTCGGCGAAGGGGCCGTCGGTGATCAGGCTTTGCGCATTGTCGTGTCGTACGGAGACCGCCTGGCGCGAGGCCACCAGGCGTCCGCAACCCCGAAAGCCAGCGTGTTGCGCGGGGTCTTGCAAGGCGCGGTGCTGTTCAATCAATGCCTGATAGTCGCTGTCTGGCAGTTGCTCCGCGTTTTCGTGGTATTCGTAGATCAAGCTGATGTAATGCATGGATGTGTCTCATAAGCATGCTGTGGTGCCGCGTCGGCGGCGTGGCGATGGTGTTTGCGGTCAAGCGTGAGCAGCACAGCGGGCAAGGTGATCAAATCAAAGATCAATGCCAACGCCAAGACGATGGACGTCATGGTCGCCATGTCTGAATTTACCCGGAACTGGGCAATAAAAGCCATCAGGACAAACCCACTGATTAACACCGTGGTGGTAAAGACAATCGCAGGCCCGACGGTTTTGTAGGTATAGGCGATGGCATCGGCGGCCGAGAGGCCTTGTTGCCGCCGCGCCGTCAGGTATTTGTAGAGAAAGTGCACGGTATCATCGACGATGATGCCCACGGTCATGCCGGAGACCATGGCGAGGCCCATACCAATCTGCCCGACCGTGAGCCCCCAGATGCCAAAGGCCAGCATGGCGGGCACCAGATTGGGCGCCAGGCTGATCAGCCCAATACGCCATGAGCGGAAGGCCAGAATTAGCAGCAGCGAAATGACCGCCAGCCCCAACGTAGTGCCGAGCAGCAGATTGATCACGTCTTTGTTCAGCATATGGGCTAACATCAATTGCACGCCTGACCCCGTGACATCGACCTCGGGCAGGTGGGTGTCCAACCACTCGGCGACCTCGACCTCCATAGCCAGAATTTGCTGCGTACTGAGCGTTGTAAACGTGGCCCGAATCCGGAGCGCGGTTTTGTCCAGATTGACTTGATCATTCAAGTCCAGCCCAAAGGGCAGGGACATTTCATAGAGCAGCAGATACTGCGCCGCCAGCGCGGGGTTGCTGGGCAGCTGGTAGTAGGCAGCGTCATCGGCGTGCATATTGCGGTTCAGGCGTTTGAGGGTGTCGGTCACGCTGTTGACATACACCACGCTCGGTTGCGCGCGCAGCCAGTCGACAAACTGCTCGGCCTTGGCCAGGAATGCCGGGTCACTGATGCCGTTGCTGTGCCTGGCTTGTAATGACCATGAGAAGGTGTAGGCGCCGCCAAACTCCCGCTCGGCAAAGTCATTGGCCTGACGCCAGGGCAGGCTGTCGGAAAAGTAGTGCGGAATGATATCGTTGATTTCATTGCGGGTGATACTGATGCACAAGGTGATACCGATACCCAGCGACACCCACAAAATCGCGCGTCGGCGGCGGGTGACAAAGCCCGTCACGGCGTCACTCCAGCGTGTTTGCTGACCTTTTGAGGCGGCACGCCCACGCGGCGCTGGCGCGATCGCAAGCGCTGCGGGCAGCAGGGTGAGGCTGAAGATGCACGCAGCCATCACCCCAAAAGCGACCTCATTGCCCAGGGCGTGAATCGCCTCCGACTCGCTGAAGTTGAGCGTCAGGAAGCCGACTGCCGTGGTCAGGCTGGTAATGGTCACGGGCCCGAGGTTGCTGTCCAATGCCAGGGTCAGGGCTTGGCGTTTCTCGTGCACGCGACCCAACTGATGCACATAGGCGGTGACCATGTGCACGCAGTCCGCTACCGCGATGATTAAGATCATCAAGGGCACAGCGGCCGAGAACGGGGTGAGCTTCCACCCCATCAGGCCCGCTAAGGACAGCGCCATCACAATACTGCACAGGCACACCCCGATGGACAGCAGCACGGGGATCAGGGTACGCATAAATACGGCGAGCAACACCATCACGACGCCAGTTACCAATAAGAGGAACAGCCCCGTTTCCTGTTGCGAGATTTGCATCACCGTCGCATCCAGCGCGATCAACCCACTGACATAGACATTCAACTGCGGATGTTGTGCGAGCAACTGCTCCCGCAGCGCCATCACATAGGCATAGGCGTCCAGCTTCTCTTGGGCGTCATGGTTTGGAAACGCAAAGCTGACGCTGGCGGCCAAGACATTGCCCTCGGCATTGGTGGCGCGGTTCATCAGCAACGGCTCACGCTGACTGATGTCGCGGACCTCCGTCGGTGAACGCAGCGCCGTATCAGCCGCGTCAGGGTCGGTCAGGTAGAGATCGCTCACGATCAACTCGTCGCCAACGGCATAGGAATGCTGGAAGTTGGTCAGCGAATCGACCCGAATCGCATAAGGCGTGTGCCAGAGTTGCGCGGTCAGGGCTTGCATGGCGTCCAGCGTGGCCTGATCAAAGGCGTCGCCGTCCTTGGCCTCAAACAACACCAGCAAATTCTCATCGCGCGTGTACTCGCGCTGCAGTGCTTCGTAATCAAGCAGCTTAGGGTGCGTGGGCCCTAAGAGATCTTGATACGACACACTCGGCTGAACCTGCACGATGTACTGGGCCAAAAAAACAAACAAGCAGCCCAGCAGGGCCAGGGTTTTCCAAGGGTGGTGCACGATCAAAGCAATCAATCGTTTGTGGTTGCTCGCAGACATCTACCGGTATCCTCAAAGGCAGTGGGTTTGTGAGGTAGACGAAGCAGTGGGGTGATTTTCGACAGGTGGGTGGATTTTTTATCGGGCTGCGCGGCTGGAGGCTTTGCCGAT
Source organism: Gammaproteobacteria bacterium (assembly GCA_003511825.1). Classification (GTDB taxonomy): domain Bacteria; phylum Pseudomonadota; class Gammaproteobacteria; order Granulosicoccales; family Granulosicoccaceae; genus UBA7957. The sequence goes on from DOIU01000248.1 coordinate 4,962, forward strand.
GCCAGGAGACTTGTCACACACCGTTGGTGAGTTTTTACCCGAATACCTTATTGGCAAGGGATAGGCTGACGCAGTTCTGTCGCTAATCCTGGTCATGCCCAACATTCAAGTGCTCATCCCGTTTAAAAGCCTTGAAATCAACTTGTCGAATTGTGCAGAATGTTGACCCTTTAAAGGGTTAAAAACGCCGGATTAAACATTTAAATGACACGAAAGGGACGATAATGGTGTACAGAATTTCCCTATTACTTGCGCTATGGGTGTTATCCATCCCGGTGCAGGCAAAAACCCTCTCCGCGACTGGTATTGCTGAGTGCCGGGATAAAACCGAATCTGATTGCCGCAATGCTGCCGACAGGGATGCATTGGCATCGCTGGCCAATCAGCTTTACGTGCATGTCGAGAGCGAATCCAAATCGCAGGCCACCAATACCGGCAAAGATATTTTCCACTGGAATGCCCGCACCTACAGCAACCTCCCGCTGATCGGTGTAAATACGGATTGCAAGTACATCAAGCGCGGCAAGCGTTTTGAGTGCGAAGCTAAGATGGATACGGGGCGCTCAGCGCTCAGGTACGAAAATCAGCTGACCACCTTGCGCAACAGTATTAACCAGAGTTACTCAGGCCTAGGCAAACAGCTGACGGCCACACAGATGCGACTGCTGAATCAGTTGCTGAATGATTTGCAGAGCTACCAGCGGCTGAGCACTGTATTGCGCTTGCTGGATCCGGCGGCGCAGCCCGCGCTGCCTAAAGTCAGCGCGTCTGAGCTGCAGCGAAAACTCGACAAAATCCAGCAGCAACCGCAGTCATTGGATCACCTGGCGCTGCTGATCGGGGAAGCCGTGACGCAGGAAAACGTGCTGTTGCGCCCTGTATTGATGACTGGCTAGCGTGAGACCACGCCCTTCGCCACGGCGCTTTACCAGCGTATTAAGAGTCAGATGAAAAGCGGGCAGCTGGTCAACAACGCAACAGACGCCCGGTACTCATTGAGCGGCAGCTACCAGCTCTTGAAAAACCAGATGGACCTGGTCATCACACTGACGGACAAAATGGGCAAGAGCATCCTCACCCGCGCATGGCGGCTTGGCCCCTAGGTCTACAACGCCTACCGCACCCAACCGCAACTGCTGGACTTTGATCGCCTGCTGCACGAAGGCTTTGTCAAGTCGCCCGATTTCCAGGTGGAGCTGCAGACCAACAAGGGCAGTCAGGGGGTGGTGTTTACCCAGGGTGAAACTGCCCGCGTACTCGTCAAGCTCAATCGCTCGGGCTACTTTTATATCCAAGGGCATATCCTGACCGGTCAGAAAAAACTCAGCTATCTGCTGGAAGTCAACGACGAAAAGCCACCGCACGCGTTTGAACTCTACGTCGGGCCGGAGGATGTGAATAAATGGATTGATATCAGCGGTGGCGGGTTTGAAATACTGCAGCCCTTTGGCACCGAGTCCCTGCAGATATTCGCCAGTGACACGTCATTTGTAAAATCCGGTGCGATCCCTAACACCACCTACAGAGATCCCTACCACGTGGTCGGCGGCAAGGCGACGGAAGCCGCTTCCCTGACGCGCGGACTTGTGCGGAACGACCAGACGACAGAGCGCAAATCCGAGGCGGTACTGATGTTTCAGACGATTGCTGCGAAGTAGTGCAGCGGCGAGAGAGGCAGTACGTCGATGGCGCGAAGGGTGTGCGCTGCAGTCTCCTTAGCGGCGCTATTCAGGGTGCTATGCCTGCCGTGAAAACGTTTACGCATACTGATCGCGAAAAATCCGGCACAATTCGTTACCTTTGCCCGTCTAAACGATTATCGACGTGTTTTTATTCGTTCCGCTTGCTGGCGTGCAATGCCATCTGGAATACAATCTGACCCTATGCGACGAGAGAGAATTCAAGCCGGGATCGTCTTACTGATGCTGATCCTGCCACTGCAAGCCCTGGCCGAGCGCCACGCGCTGGTGATCGGCAATAGCCAATACCAGTATTCGCCGCTCAAGAATCCCCGCAATGACGCCCGGGATATGGCGGCGGTGTTGAAAGATCTGGGTTACCGCATCGCCGGTGGTGGCGCGCAGTTGGATCTGGATGCGGAATCGTTTGACAGGGTATTTCACGATTTCCTCAAGACGTTGCGCAATGGCGATATCGCTGTCTTCTATTTCGCCGGCCATGGCGCAAGCGCTAAGCAAGAGAACTATCTGATCCCGATTAATAGCCGGATTAGTCATTCGGCACAGCTACGTCATCGCAGCACTCCCTTGTACGAAGTGATTGAGAGTCTAAAAGTCGCCAACCCTGATGGATTGAATGCGCTGTTTGTTGACGCTTGCCGCGATCAGCCTTTTGGTCGCTCTTTTCGTACCTCCGACCGTGGCTTGGCACGACTCGGGAGCGTACCCTCCGGGACCTTTATCAGCCTGGCG
>DOIU01000252.1 GCA_003511825.1 Gammaproteobacteria bacterium
CATTGTGACGCCGTCGGTCACCGTGCGCGGGTTGATCAATATGGCAGCCTTGGCCGGCACCCACGTATCGAGTTACAGCTGAGTGTGATCAGCCAAAATCCCCCGGCTTATAGCTCCCCACGTCAGCACCTAAGCCCACCGCAAAGCGGTTCCAGCTGTTGATCACGCAAATGGCGAGGGTGAGTTGGCTGATCTGTTTGTCGCTGAAATGCGTGCGCAGATCATCGAGCAGGTGCGCGGGCGGATGACCCGCAGGCAGCGTGGTGAGGGCTTCTGTCCACGCCAAGGCTGCCTGCTAGGGCTCACTGAAAAAGGGCGCATCGCGCCAGGCGGGCAGGGCGTATAGCCGCTGCTCGCTCTCACCCGCCGCGCGTGCGTCTTTGGTGTGCATATCGAGACAATAGGCACAACCATTGATCTGGGACGCGCGGGTTTTGATCAACTCCAGCACAGTCCCGCTCAATTCACCCTGCCGGGAAATTTTCTTCATATACAGCTCAATCGCAAACAAAGCGTCCACAACCTCGGGGGCGGCCTCGGCGTAGTTCAGTCGTACAGTCATGTGGGTGTCCTCCAAATCAGTGCAAACAGGCTAAGGCATGTAAGCGCCTAAAAATTGTAGGTTTCCGACATGGACCAGCGGTTGCTGTCTGTGGCACGGCATTGCTATGCTCAAGCGATGCACGCACTCGCTCATCTCGCCTTTACCCGCATGCCGCCGAGTCCGGCGTTCGCCGGTCTTGTGCAATGCTATTGGCAACTGTGGCACCCTCAACCGTTGCCACTCGGTGTTGTTGCGGAGTTGATGCATCCGGAGGGTGGCACAGGGATCGTGTTTAACTTTGGCGCACCCTTGGCCTTTAATGGTGTTGCGTGTCACGCACCTTGCCTCTTGTGCGGGCCGGCGACCCGTACGGCGGAGCTGACATTGAGCGGCGCGGTGAACCTATTCGGCGTGCGCTTTTTGGCGGGGGCGGGTCTGCCGTTTCTTCAGTTGCCAATGCACGAACTCGCGATGCAACGACTTTCATCGCAGGAGGTCGGACTGGATGATGCGTGGCAGCCGCTACAGGCATTGTCGCCGACCGATATGCCAGCGCGCGTGGGGTTTATTGAGCGTTGGTTGCAGACGCGCTGGCAACGTCAAGAGATGCCGCGATCCGATGTGGTAACAGCCTTGTCGTACCTTGCGCATGCCGATACGCGTCAGCCCATCAGCGACGTGTTGGCTGATATTGCACTTGGAGGTCGGCAGATTGAACGCTTGTTCCAGCATTGGGTGGGTTTGGCGCCCAAGCAGCTTGCGCGCTTTTACCGTGTTGCACAGGTACGCCGGCACGTGAAATGCGCACCCGACACCACCTTAACGACGATTGCACACGCCAACGGGTATTGTGACCAAGCGCATATGACGCATGACTTCAAAGCCGTGGTGGGTTTTACGCCGGGGCGATATCGCCAACGTGTGCGTCAGCATGTCTCGGGTGGTGCCGAGAGGCCAGCACCACCCTTGCGCTAACCCCAGTGTGAGGTTTATTCCAATTCTTCGGGGGTTTTATGTTGAATATCAACCCAAGTGGAATTGGCTTCTTTAATGTAACCGGGGATGTCTCCCAACCAGCGTGACTGAATGTCTGAATTCAAATTCAGATAGAGCTTGTGGTCGACAATCTTCCAGGCGAGCGGGTCAGTCTCGAACTTCTTACCCATGGCCGTGCCCAGTGCGCAGAAACCGCCGAACTGCGGCGCATACTTAGTTGGATTGGCCCGAAACGCGTCGCGATTCTCTGCGGAGGTGAACTTGTAAATCGCGTTCTTATAAGTTGCTGTGTAGGTATCAGAACCTTGCTGCGGCTCTGAAGCAGTGAAGTAGCTCACTGGGTCATAGCCTTTAATGGCCACATCATTGGCATCGGCGCTTTGGTCAATGTCCGCCGCAAAGGTGACGCTGGATAACAGTATGGCGCTCGCCAGTGCCGCTTGCAGTAGGGATTTGCTCAGTGTTTTCATGAAAAAGTCCTCGTGGTCAGGGAGAGTGTGTGTTCAGTGGGAGCAACTTTACGCGTGCATCGTGGTCAGATGGGATCAGATCGTCCAGCAGTTGGCGCTGAACGTCCAAAAAGAGGCTCTATGGATAAGCTTTCAGATATTCTCCGGCGTTTCTCCATCCGTGCCGGGGTGTTTTACTCCGGGCAGTTGTGCGGTTTGTCCGCGTTTGAGCAAGACCATGGCTGGTTGGGCCATATCCATTTACTGAGGCAGGGACGTTTGCGTCTGCAGGAATCCGGGCAAGCGCCCCTGGACATCACCGAGCCCTCCTTACTGTTTTACCCGCAGCCGACCGCTCATCGCATCAGCGCTGACGCATCGGCGCACGCGGAAATCGTCTGCGCCAGCGTGCACTACGGTACCGGTGCGGCCAATCCGGTGTCAGCGGCCTTGCCGCACCTGTTGGTGTTACCGCTCAAGCAGAATCCGCGCGTGCAACACGCGGCCGAAGGGCTGTTCGACGAAGCCTTCGCTGACCGCGATGCCAAACACATCATGATGGATCGCATGGCCGAGATACTCGTCGTAGAGTT
>DOIU01000001.1 GCA_003511825.1 Gammaproteobacteria bacterium
CGGTTGATACGCGCGCGATGAGTCGTGCCCAAGGGCTCGATGACAGTGCAGCGTATGCACAAAGCAAATTGGCCTTGACCATGTGGTCTCGCAGTTTGGGACAGGCACAGGCATCGACGGGTCCGTCGGTCATTGCGGTAAACCCAGGCTCGTTTCTCGGCAGTAAGATGGTCAAGCAGGCCTACGGTATTGCAGGAGAAGACCTCCGCATTGGTGCGGATATCCTGTGTCGCGCGGCCTTGTCAGAGGCGTTTGCGAACGTTTCTGGACAGTATTTTGATAACGACGCCGGCGATTTTGCGCAGCCCCATCGCGACGCCCTGGATGCTGCCAAGTGCCAAGCCGTGATCGATGCGATTGACGGTGTCCTTGCTAAGGTCCTGCCGTAGGAGGCTCAGCGGGCAGACACAGCGCGCACTATCATCACCTAACTCTCGGTGGTGCAGGTGTAGAAGTACCACGCGCGCTTGTGGGTGTCGAGCTTGTCATAAAGTTGCTGAGCGTGAACATTGTCAATGCCGGTAATCCACTGGAGACGGACGGCACCCTGACCCTTGGCGTACTGACGACAGTGAGCGATCAGTTGCTGGCCAATACCCTTGCCACGGCAGTCGGGTGTGGTGTACAGATCATTCAGCACGGCGACTTTGGCGGCGATGGTCGAGGCGAAGGTGAGATACACGGTCGCAAACGCGACCGCCTGCCCGTCGTCACGATACGCAAACTGGCAACCCAGTGGGCTATGTTCACCAAACTGCGCAAAAAACGTCGCATTGAGTGCGTCAGAGATGTCAGCGATTTGGTAGAACGTTTGATAGTCGCGAATCAGCGGCAAGATGTCCTTAAGCGTATCGGGGCTGATGGGTGTGATCATGTGGCTTCCTGATGCGAGTGTCGTGTGACTGTCCGGCGGATCGATGCGGTGTCCATCGCCATGAGTTCCCCTCGCGCGACGACCGCCCCAGACCCTGTGTCCATCCTCAGTCTGCCGGGAACCGCTCGGTTTGCCAAGATCCCAGAAGTATATGTTTTCGACCTGAACAGTGCCGCCTGCGTCCTTGCGACTCGGTACTTCGCGGTGGCGTTGTCTTAAGGGTGAGCATGGGCACATGCGTGAAAGTCTGCTAGAGTAATCCGCCGGAAATCCGAGGGATCTGGTGGGCAATGTCCGCCCAGCAGGGAACGCTCCACTCAGCATAAACACGGGACTGACCCATGAGCGACAACACGCAGCACAGCATTGAACTGATCAGCTTTAAGATTTGCCCTTTTGTCCAGCGTTCGGTCATCGCTTTAAAAGAAAAAGGCGTTGACTTTGATGTGACCTACATTGATTTGAGCGATCCGCCTGCGTGGTTCAGCGAGGTATCGCCGTTGGGTAAGGTGCCGGTTCTTAAAGTGGATGACACTGTCTTGTTTGAATCGGCAGTGATCTCTGAGTTTCTCGACGAGGTTTATCCACCACAGTTGCATCCGGCATCTCCCTTGGAGAAGGCCCACCATCGTGCCTGGGTAGAGTTTGGCTCAGATCTGATTGGCACGCAGTTTCAGATGATGATGGCAGACAACGCGGATGACTTTGCGCCCCGACGAGACGCGTTGGAAGAGGGCCTGTCGCGACTGCAGGGGGCGATGACCGGTGCCGGGCCATTTTTTGGTGGTGCCGAGCTTGCGCTGATTGATACGGCGATGGCGCCCATTTTTATGCGCTTGGCGATTATCAATCAGCATCGCGATTTGGGGGTGTTCAGCGCGGACAGTGCCTTGGGGCGTTGGTCTGATGCCTTGCTCGCGCGCGATTCTGTGCAGTCATCCGTGGTACCTGAGTTTGAAGCCTTGTTTGTCAATTTTTTCCGGGCGAAAAACAGCTATGCCTTGTCATAAATCACAACACACGCCTGAGCAGGAGGAATCATGAAGCTTGAATCTCTGGCACTGCACCACGGCTACGATGCCGAACCCACGACGCACGCAGCGACGACGCCGATTTATCAGACCGTCGCTTATACTTTTGACGATACGCAACACGGTGCGGATTTATTTGACCTGAAGGTGCCGGGCAATATCTACACCCGCATTATGAACCCCACCAATGCCGTGCTGGAGCAGCGCGTTGCCGAAATGGAAGGGGGGATCGGTGGGCTGGCCGTGGCCTCGGGTATGTCTGCCATTACCTATGCGATCCAGACCATTGCTGAAGCCGGCGACAATATCGTCAGCACCACCCAGCTGTATGGCGGCACGTATAACCTGTTTGCGCATTCCTTCCCGCGGCTTGGCCTGGAAGTCCGCATGGCGGCCGCCGATGACTATGCCAAGATTGAAGGACTCATCGATGAGAAAACGCGAGCGGTGTATTGCGAATCGATCGGCAACCCTGCCGGTAATATCGTCGACATTGCACGCCTTGCAGACATCGCGCACAAGCACGGCGTCCCGTTGATTGTCGATAACACCGTTGCCACCCCGTATCTGTGTCAGCCGATTGCCTTCGGTGCCGACATCGTGGTGCATTCCTTGACCAAATACATCGGCGGTCACGGGACAACGGTCGGCGGTATCATCGTGGACTCCGGCAAGTTTGACTGGGTGGCCAATAAAAACCGCTTTCCCATACTCAACGAACCCGATGCGTCCTACCACGGCGTGGTGTTTACCGAGGCGCTGGGACCGGCAGCCTATATTGGCCGGTGTCGTGTCGCTCCGCTGCGCAACACGGGCGCGGCCTTGGCGCCGCACAGCGCATTTCAGATCATGCAGGGCTTAGAGACACTGGGCTTGCGCATCGATCGCCATTGCGAGAATGCGACCGCCGTTGCCGAGTATCTGAATGCGCATCCGGGCGTTGAGTGGGTGAACTACGCTGCGCTAAGCAGCAGTGCGGACAACGCATTGTGCCAAAAGATCTGTGGTGGCCGAGCCTCGGGTATTCTCAGTTTTGGGATCCAAGGCGGCCGTGAAGCCGGCGCGAAGTTTATCGACGCCTTACAGATGATTTTGCGTCTGGTGAATATTGGTGACGCGAAGTCACTGGCATGTCACCCCGCGACGACGACCCACCGGCAGCTCAGTGAGGATGAGCTCAAATCTGCCGGTGTCAGTGAGGATTTGGTGCGCTTGTCCATCGGGATTGAGCATATCGACGACATCCTCGCCGATATTGGTCAAGCACTGGACGCCGCTGCGGCCTAGTACTCCAGAGCAGGGAAGCTCGCCGTGGTTTCTGGAGGCATCTGAGTTGCAGGTGCCTCCGGGTTATCCTCAGCGTGTTGTGCCAAGGCCCAGGCCACGTGTTCTCTGACCATGGCGGAC
>DOIU01000064.1 GCA_003511825.1 Gammaproteobacteria bacterium
CCTGCCGGACGACACCTATGTGCCGTTTATCCAAACCGATGTGGCGGTCAACCCCGGCAACTCGGGTGGCCCTTTGTTTGACACCGAAGGCCGCGTGATTGGTGTGAACTCGCAAATCTACTCGCGTTCTGGTGGCTATATGGGCCTGTCGTTCGCGATTCCGATCAATGTCACCAAGAACATTGTTGAGCAGCTGAAAGCCAAAGGCTACGCCAGCCGCGGTTGGTTGGGCGTGATGATCCAAAACGTCGATCAAGCGCTGGCCGAGTCTTTTGGTCTCAAGAAGCCCGAGGGTGCGCTTGTCGCACAGATTACGCCGGACAGCCCGGCTGAGTCCTCAGGCTTAGAAGTGGGCGACATTATCCTTGCGTTCAACGGTCTGCGTATCGGGCGATCCAGTGATTTGCCGCCGGCCGTCGGGTCGACGCCGGTCGATGCCACGGTGCCGGTTGAAGTGATGCGTGGTGGCAAGCGCAAGACCTTGAGCGTGACGGTGGGTGAGCTGCAAGAGCCCACGGCTGAACGCAAAAATGCAAGCCTGCAGAAGTCCGATAACTCCGGTATTGGTGCCACGGTGCAAGCCTTGAGCGACGATGAGAAGAAGCAGTCCGGCATCAGTGATGGGCTGGTTATTCTGGAGGTTGATCCGGAAGGGCCGAGCGCCAAGACCGGTATTCGCCCCGGCGATATTCTCGTCTCGTTCAATCGCGAAACGGTGAACAGCGTGGATCAACTCAAAGAGCTGATCGGCAAGGCACCGCGAGATCAGTCCTTCCCGGTACTGATACAGCGCGAGGGTAGTCCGATCTTCCTGGCCATGACGCTGGATAAAGGCTAGTCTGCCAGGCATCTGGAACAGAGTGGCGGCGATCGGCCGCCGCTCGCCTTGGCGAGTGCGACGCATGCAACCCTATTCTCAAGCCGCAGAAGAAAACAAAACGGTCGTCTTGCCGGTGCTGGAGCCTCGCCTAAAAGGCGTTGATCAGGTGCTGGAAATTGGCTCGGGTACGGCGGAGCAAATCGTTTATTTTGCCGCCCAGCATCCTGAAGTTCGCTGGCAAGCGTCAGACCTCGCGGCCAATATCCCGCATATCCAGGCGCGCATCGCCGACGCCGCCTTAGCTAATCTCCCCGACCCAGTGATCCTGGATGTCAGCGGCGACGCCTGGCCGTCGCCACCGCTGCAGTTCGTCTACACCTCCAACACCTTGCATATCATGTCGTGGCAGGCCGTAGCCTGCCTATTGCGAGGCTGCGCCGAGCGCTTGGTTGCCGGCGGGCACTTATGTGTGTACGGGCCGTTTATCCTCGACGGTGCGCCGTTGTGTGACAGCAATATCGCCTTTGACCAACACCTGCGTGAGCGCGATCCACTGAGTGGCATCCGTGATACGGCAGCGATGCGCGAGGTTGCGGAGCCCTTGGGGCTGCTGCTACAGGAACAGATCGCGATGCCGCACAATAACCACGTCCTTATTTGGCAAAAACGCTAGCGCTGATCAATCGCTCGTCACGAGACCTCGTCGAGTAAATCACAGTACGCCTTACGCAACCCGGTGCCGGTTTGGACAGGCGTGCCGATCTGCAGGTGCTCGTCCGCTGTCTCTGTGTACCCAGGCCAATACGTAACGTCCGGATGATTAGGGTCACCCGAGGTTGCAAATTGCGTCCAGTAGCGCATCAGGTGTTGACTAACCAAGTGCTCTGCCGCGGCTTTGTTACTGCCGAGTGTGCCGAAGACATAGGGGAGTTCGGCCGCGTGGAATGCGCCCAGGTATTCCAGGCCGGGGGTGAGTTGGGTGAACTCGTAACGCCAGACGGGTGTTTGCTGGCGTTGGAAGATGCGGGCTTCGCGGCGCCCTGGGCAGGTAAAAAATGCATCGGTAAACAACCGTTGAAAGGCAACACGCGCCTCCGAACGGTTGCTGGCAGGGTAGGCATCCAAGACATCGACAGCGGGCCCGTTCAGCACGGTATCGTCATCGCCATCAAAGAGCATCTCGACGACGCGTTCATAGGCGTTAAGGCTGGTGATCAAGCGGTTAATCGCTAGCAGCCAGAACCCGGCTTCATTGGCATTGCTGCCCAGAATCACCGGCACCCGGTTATGCGTACCCTGCTCAATCACCGAGAGCGGTGGTGCGGGTAATACAACCCCGTCCGTTATGGGCCCAAATTGTTCGCCTTCCACATCACCGAATAAAGCGCCTGTGGGCTTGAGCGTGTCATCCAGCTGCTGGCTGTTGAGCGCGCGCAGGCAGGCGAGTTCATCGCTCGCGTCTGCGCAGCCGAGCGTTGCTGAAGCAGCCGTACCGACGTCTTCTGCGGCGGCAAAAAGTGGGAGCTGTGAGACGCGCAGGTCACGCATGTTATCTGCGCAGGCGCCGCTCTGCATGATCGCGCCATCCAGTAAACCTGTGGCGAGCGGACTTGCCAACAAAATACAGGTGTTGACGGCGCCCGCTGATTCACCAAAGACGGTCACGTTATCAGGGTCACCGCCAAACTGATGGATATTGTCGCGCACCCACGTCAGTGCGGCGATGATGTCACGGGTGCCATAGTTGCCGGAGACAGCGTCAGTGGTCTCGGCGCTCAGCAGTGGGTGAGCAAAATACCCCATCACGCCGAGCCGATATTGCACTGACACCATGACAACGTCGCCCTCACGGGCGAGAAATTGGCCGTCATAGACGGGTTGCGCGGCACTGCCGGTGAGATTGCTGCCGCCGTGAATCCAGACCATGACCGGGCGGCGGGCGTCTTTATGCGTCTCGGGTGTCCAGACGTTTAAGTACAGGCAATCTTCTGACATCGTCTCGGGTGTGCTGGCACCGAGCGCTTCTTCTTGTTCGGGTTGCATACACGCGGGCGCAAACTGCCGGGTGGTGCGCACGTCGTCCCAGCTGGCTGCAGGCGTCGGCGCGCGCCAACGCAGCTCGCCCACCGGTGGCGCCGCAAACGGAATGCCCCGGAAGGCGGTGATGCCGTCGGCGAGCGATTCGCCCTCGACAATGCCCTTGTCTGTGAATATGCGCGTTTGAGCGGGTGCGGCGGTAATTGTGGTGGTGGCTGAATCT
>DOIU01000112.1 GCA_003511825.1 Gammaproteobacteria bacterium
TCCAGCGGTAAAAAGATCACCACGCTGATCACATTAAAGAAATCGTGAATGGTCGCGGCGGCAAAGGCACGGCGAAACTCATCACCCTGACGCACGTGGCCGAGGCTGACAATGGTGTTGGTGACGGTGGTGCCGATATTGGCGCCCATGATCATCGGGATAGCAATGGTGACGGGTAATCCGCCAGCCACCAAGCCGACAATAATCGCAGTGACCGTGCTGGATGATTGGATCAGCGCGGTGGCGATGGTGCCGATCACCAGGCCCGTGATCGGGTTGCTGGCGAAGGCGAAGAGTTCTTTGGCCTGATCGCCGGCGGCTATTTTAAAACCGCTGCCGATCATCGATACGGCTACCAATAACAGGTAGACAAGACTGACAATAAAAATCCACTTCAGACCGTTTGATCCGGAAGCTTCACCCACGGGCATTTGCTCAGGCGCTTGAGCGTTTGAAACGGCCATCCTCTGTCTCCAGGTGATTGAAGGAGAGCGGTGAGTCACCGCTCAGTGACCATAAAAGTCTAGAGACGAATTACTACAGCCAAGTGACCTCGTCGTGAAGGACGAGTCACAATGATGGCGTGCCTATCGCTTGGCGTTGCAGCTAGGCGCCGCTCAGCCAAGCTTTGACGTCCTCGACGATGGCGATGAGGACAGGCACCAGGATCAGCATCAGGGCGGTGGAGAACAATTCGCCAAACGCGAGGGATACCGCAGCTGGAATCAAGTATTGTGCTTGCTCAGAGGTTTCTGCGAGCAAGGGCATCAGGCCGATCACCGTCGTTGCGGTGGTGAGAAAGATGGCCTGGAATCTGCCCACGCCGGCGTCTTGCAGCGCGTCGCTGACCGTGGCGCCGTCACTGCGCGCTTGGTTATAGCGCGTTATCATCACCAGGCTGTCGTTGATGACGACCCCTGTTAATGCAAGCATGCCGAAGAATGATAGCAATGACAGAGGAATGTCCATGATCAAATGCCCCATCGCTGCCCCAATAAAACCAAACGGAACAATGGCCAAGATTACAAACGGTTGCCAATACGACTTCAACGGCACCGCCATCAGGACGTAGATCAGTACCGCAGCCAGCAGCAAGGCACGCACCATGCCGCCGCGAATTTCGCCCATTTCTTCGAGTTCGCCCGCCACCTTCAGTTGCACGCTGGGGTATCGCTGTGCCAGCTCGGGCTCCAATTGTTCGAACACGGCTTGGCTGACTTCCTCGGGTGCGACCCGACTGCGTTCGATGGATGCCGAGATGACGTTGACGGTTTTACCGTTCTCTCGATACAGCGCGCCGGATTTGTAATGCCGCGTAACGTCGGCGACGGAGGCGAATGGAATCCAATCACCGTTGGCGCTGCGTAACTGGCTTTGTAGCAAGTCGTCGAGCGTGTTGCGTGCTTCACGCGCGTTGCTCACAATCACTCGCAATTCTTCGCCGTTGCGCTGCAGTCGTTGTGCCTCTGCGCCACCGAAGGCGTAACCAATCTGAGACGCCAGTGCTTCGGTAGAAAAACCAAGGCTGCGCGCCTGGGGTTTGATATGGATGTCCAGCTCAATTTGGCCGCCGGCGAGGGTGTCGCGCACGCTGTGCACGCCATCAATGTTGGTCAGGAACGCTTGTAGCTCATCACTGGCGCTACTCAGCAAATCGGCGTCTTTTGAGAGTAGCTTAATCTGAAAGCCTCCGCCCAGCGCCTCGGAGCCCGAGAACGCCAGTTCGGTGGTGCCTTCGAGCTGGCCGGTCCGCTCGCGCCACGATTGTGCCAGATCGATGATGCCAACGGTGGGGCGATCTTTGACCGGTGTGAGTTCGGCAAAAATTTGCGCGGAGGTTGTGCTGCTGATGATGACAAACATGGCGCGGATAGGGGGTTCATCCAGCGCAGCTCGGGCATGAGCCTCGCGATTGATGTCTTCACCGATGGCTTGGATTTTTTCGATATTGTATTTTGTGAGTGAAAATGGCGCACGCGCGTCCATTTCCATGTGTACACTGATGATCTGGCCGGGTACGTCTGGGAAGAATACGGTTTTGACTTTACCCAAGCCGATTAAGCCAATGCCGAGCACGCCGGCAGCAATATAGGTGATTAAGACGGCATAGCGATTGCGCAATGCTGTCGCCAGCAAAGGTGCGTAGATGCCATCGCGAAACCTTCTCAAGCCGTTTTGGGCGACAGCCTGCAGCTTGCCCCAGTAGCGCGAGAGCGTGGATGTGTTGTCATTGTCGATGGTCAGGCTAGCCAGGTGTGCGGGCAAGATGAACTTGCTCTCGATCAATGAGAAGATCAGTGCCAATATGACAATCCCGGAGAATCCAGCCAGTACTTTGCCCAAGGGGTTGTCAATCAGCAGCATGGGGTAAAAGGCGGCGATGGTGGTGAGTACCCCAAACACCGTTGCCACCGAGACCTTAGCAACGCCGCGTTCTGTGCCTGTGATCGGGTCGGGATGGAGGCGCCGTTGTTCAAAGACACTTTCGCCGACCACCACGGCGTCGTCAACCAAAATACCCAGCGCGATGATTAAGCCAAATGTGGTGACGTCGTTCAGCGAGTAATCCACCCACGGAGAACCCGCGACCGCCATCGCGCCCATAATGGACACAGGAATCCCCATCGCTACCCAGAATGCGAGCCGCACATTGAGAAAAATTGACAATAACAAGGTCACCAGCAGCAGGCCTTGCAGGCCGTTGGTGCGCAATAGAGACAAGCGCTCGGAGATATAGGCGGAGGAATCGCCCCAGA
>DOIU01000435.1:0-3269 GCA_003511825.1 Gammaproteobacteria bacterium
ACACCATCTCACTCAAACAATTTGGGAACAGCCAGTCATCCGCATGCACCACCTTGCAGTAGAGACTCTGCTCACTGATGAGGGTCATGGAGCGATTCCAATTGTCCATCTGAGGCAACGTTTCTGCGTTCGTCTCTATACGAATGCGGGGCTCTTTCTCGGCGTATGACTGAGCAAGCTGCAAGGAACCATCACTGCTGTTATTGTCCAGTATGATTAATTCCCAATGAGGATACGTCTGCGCAAGTACACTTTCGATGCACTCGGCAAGATAAGCGTGTCCGTTATAGACTGGCGTGACGACGCTGACGAGTGGATGATCTGACATGACTCGATTTCTACTCTGATTCGCCACGCTGGCGAATCACGCGCGCAGGCGTACCTGCGGCAATTGCACCTGCAGGAATATCGCGAGACACCACGGAACCTGCCCCGATAACTGCGCCTTTGCCAATCGTGACGCCATCCAATACAACCACACCGTAGCTCAGCCAGACATCGTCTTCTATCACAATCCCGCCCTTGGTCGTTAGGGGCTGCTTCATGATAGGCACGCTCATATCGAAGCCATGGTTATACGGATAAAACGCGCAATTTGGTGCGACCTGCACCCCAGCGCCAATGACAAGACTACCTTTATAAGCCGATAACTGGCACCGAGGCTGGATATGGGTAGAATCGCCGATAGTGACCGTGCCGCCCTCACCGCATTCAACAATACACGCCGCATTGAGACTCGAACGCCGCCCGAGCGACACCTGCCCTGCATCTGCCGCCTGAAAAATCACCACGTCGTCGCCAATGAAGCTGTGGTCACCTCGGTAAAACTGACGGGTGTGCAGCTTCGCTGATGGTGAGACAAAACCTCGCGAACTGACATTAGCCAGCTGCCGCGCACCTTTGTAGGGCGGCACAGCCATAGCTGCCATCCGAAACGCCTGCCGACCAAACCAGGACAAACCCGCCAACTTCAGCCATGCCTTCATCCAGAAGGCGCGTATAAGACTGCGTTGCCCCCCTCAATCCCCCGGCAAGCCGCTAATTGCAGCGCGCAACGGCGGCGCTGGCATTGATACTGTTAAGCCACGCAGAGGCCATTGCGCTATACCCAGCCGGGGTCAGATGGGTCTTATCGGTTGGATCCAAAAGACTGGAGCCCACAGCATTGTAGATATCCACTAACACCAGGTTATCGCCCTGCCCTATACGTGTATTGACCAAACTCTGCACGTTTGCGTTGTAAGCGATGACTTTGTCATGATCCGAGTCATTACGCTGCTTATCAATGATCTTGGCAACCAATGTGGTCACTTCACTTCCGTTGGCGTTTTCCCAACGATCAATTTCGTCGAGAATACGCTTCATACCATCCGCAGTCGTACGATTGATGATGTTGTTCGTCCCTGCATGCAGCAATATCACATCGGCATTGTTTTGCGTCAGCCAGTTATAAACCCCATCTGTCGACGCATTGAATTGATCGGAATTGCTGCCATCGGGATCAGCCTGACCGGAAATTTCATAGTCGGTGTAGCCGGGATGCCCTTGATGCTGAAAATCGCTCAGCACGTTAAAACCTGCATTCGAGCGACTACCCACGAAATCAAAACTGTATCCGGCATTATTCAAACTATCGAAAAGCGCCTTGCGATAACCCACACGTTGCGACAAGGTAGGTGAATCCAAGTCTGGATTACCCGAGGGATCAGAATCACTTTCAATGCCTTCTGTCAGTGAATTACCCAAGGGCATAATGCGCACGGGCGTGAGCGCCAGTTGGTATTCAAGATCTGCTGAGGTACCGTACCGATCAGAAATGCGCAGAGTCACGCTATCAGAACCACGCGCTCCCCCCGAGAACAAGTAGGTCGCCTGCCCGGTTTCACGATCCAATCCGCTGACACTGCCCTTGGTAGGCTGGCCAACGATGTTGTAGGTCAAGCCATCATCCGCCTGAGCGCCACTGGGTGCGAAGTTCAGCACGGCAGATTGGGCAGCAGTAACATCGATTTCACTGCACCCTGCAACGGCATTCAAAACAGCAATGGAGACATTCACCGTCGATGAATCGCCATCTGATCTGATGGCGCGGTAAGTGAACGCATCGTTCTCAATACCCGCCCCCGGCGTGTAAGAAAACGATCCGTCAGTGCGAAAATCAAGCGTACTTGCTGCGTTCACGTCTGAAACTAACTCGGCCGACTCAAAGGCAGATCCATCATTGGCCAGAACGCCTTGAGCGGCCGATACGTTCACCCCATCGCGACTGGCAAACGCATAGCGGTCATTTTGCGGCTCATCGGTGATGTCTTCACCGCCGCCATCGTCGCTCGAACAAGCGCTCAACAACACCCACGCTGCAGCTAAAGTGCCAGATTTCGCCCACCTCAAGCCGCGCCCGAACGTATAGGTATTCACTACTAGATTCACTCCAACATCCCCGGTATAAATGGCACAAACTGCCGTTGAGCGGCTTGGCAACAAGCATCCAAACGGGATGCTCACAACCCTTCTGTCTGGCCTCTCAGGGCCATGGCACTCGTCGCCTGATGCACGACGACCCGCCTGCTTCACACTGGATCGGCAATTTTCTGCAGTTTATTAAGTATGTAACCCGATAACTGACGCGTTTGGGCCACTGAAACAGACCGATTGGAGTGTAGTACAAAACCTGCCGCGAAGGCCTGGGTGGACGCGCTGCAACAGAACGCAAGCGATCAATCATTCGTATGAATAAAAACAAGTACAGCCCAATAAATGCAAACGCCCCAGCGTTTTAGCGAAACACTGGGGCGTGCGGTAGCGGTGTCTCCCCCAAGATTGCGAAGTGCTTAGTAACGCTCGAAAAACTGCCAGCGCCACTTCAACAGCTGGTCAATTGACAGCTTACCCGGCCCATGAACCATTGACGCCATCAGTAGCAAGCCCCACAGCGTATGCTGAACGATACCGGCGTCATTCAACGACGGATAAGAAATCACAGCGATAATATTAAACACGAACAAAACAAAGGCCGAAAAACGCCCGAACAGGCCAAGCACCAACAACACCGGAAACACCAGCTCCGTGGCAGTACCCAACAGTGCCGCCGTCTGTGGCGATAACAGTGGCACACTGTACTCATATTCAAACAGCATGACAGTGGTATCCCAAGACTGGAATTTGTTCACGCCCGACTTCCAGAATACGTTGGCAACATACACGCGCAGGATCAAATCAGCAATCGGTTGCGCCAGATCCAGCATACGGGCGAAAAAGCCATAAGGCTT
>DOIU01000435.1:3601-9763 GCA_003511825.1 Gammaproteobacteria bacterium
AAAGCCATAAGGCTTTGAAATAAATGCAATAGCAGACACTATAAACTCCTGAATATTATCGTTGTTAAGTGCTAAGACAATCGAAGCTGTGCAAAGATGCCCAGCGCGAACAAGCGCTGCAGCACCTGCAGCAAATCGAAAGCCGAATCACTCTCCATAGCCGCCTGCGCGGCAACCATCAGCGGCTGCCCACTGGCACACTGCTGAACAAATACGAACTCACTGCGGGTCAGCAGTTCCGTCTTAATCTGAAGCCCCACTCTAAAGACAGCGATCCATTGCTCGCCCTCATCAAACTGCAGAGCCGGCATTTCAGCGCTTTCGCCCGTATCTCCATTGCGGCGGCAGTAGTGCCAAATATCCATCACCGAATACTCGCTCTGGAAAAGCGCAGCCGATGGTACAAGATCAAAGCGCAAATCGCTGTACTGCTCCGGCGCAAATGCCGTCAACGCATCGGCGAATACTGGATCAGCATCGGCAGCATGAAATGCACTGTGCCACGCCCAGTCTATACGTGCCACATTCTCCAGATAGGGCAGCGTCTGGGTCTCAGGCATTGCTGCCAGAAAGTGCGCAAACCTATCGCCAAAGTGATGGAGATTACCGCTCCTTGACGGATGTTTGCGGATATAGGCATCTGCCGCAAAGTTGAAGAACTGCTCACCTAACAAGGTGTCGGTTGACCCAAAAATGGCACGCAGTGCCTCAGTCAAACTGAGGAAGTAATTATTCCGATAGATTTGCATTAACTGGTTAGGTGCCGCACGTCCATGCCGGATCACACCCGAGAGCGCACCCAATGCGTCTTGCTTCAAATCCGTTGAGAAACCTGCCTGTAATTCACGCAACGTGGGCACGGTATCTCTCCGTGATTTGCCGAGCTTTATCGGCCTCAGCCAACAAGACATCCAATTCCGGCACATCAGAGTCCCATTCAATCAAAACCGGCACGTCGACGCCCTTGGACGCAAACTCGTCAAACAGCGCCCACACATCGGTACTGACCTGCGATCCATGATCGTCTATCAATACTTCTTGATCACCCACTTGGTTGCGTGCATGGCCGGCGAGGTGAATCTCACCGACGAGCTCCGAGGGGATCGCGTTCATATAGGCAATGGCATCAAAGTCATGATTCTCGGCGCTGACGTAGATATTGTTGATATCCAACAACAAGCCACAGCCAGTGCGTTGTGCAATAGCAATCAGAAACTCTGCTTCGGGAATCGTCGAATGCGTGTAACTCAAGTAGCTTGAAGGGTTTTCCACCAACATGCGACGACCTAAAAAATCTTGGGTTTGCGAGACACGCTCGCAAAAGTGATCCAATGCCTCTTCGGTGTAAGGCATTGGGAGGAGATCGTTCATAAAACTGCCTTCAAACGACCCCCAACTTAAGTGTTCAGAGAACAAGCCCGGATCAAAACGATCAATCAGAGACTTTAGCTGTTTGAGGTGATCCATATTCAGCGGATCAACACTGCCAAGCGACAGCCCTACGCCGTGAAGGCTTAAAGGGTAGTGCTCACGCAGCTTCTCCAAGTAATACAACGGCGCACCACCTTCGCCAAAATAGTTCTCTGGATGAGCCTCCAACCAAGCAACACCAGGCTTGCGTTGCAACAAATCAACGTAGTGCTGGCTGCGCAATCCGATCCCGGCATCTGCCGGGATCTTGTCCTTACGGGCTTGCATTATCATAGTAAGTGCCAGGGCAACCCGTTAGCCAGCAGAATCGCTGCTGTCTACGATTTTAGCGCACAGACCTTTAGGTACATAAACCCAAGCGTCTTTTTGGCCATCGGCAGTTGAAGTACCCGCGCATGCGCTGCTAGCAGTTTGGCAATCGTTTTTACCTGCCTTCACAACGCCGTAGCATTTTTCCATGCCTTCTTTCGCAGCGTAAGCGCTTTGAGTCGCGGCAACGGAAAGACCGAGTGCGACCAAACTGCCGATCGCTGCTGAAACTGCTGCATTTTGCTTTTTCATAAGAATAGCTCCGTAAAAAAATCAGAAAATAAAAAGTGCTCCCTGTGGATACCTGTACCAGAGGCAATCTCTTGGGGTCGCAGCGCTTTTGTCCGCCCACCACAGGCAAAGTTCCCAGAGGAGGGAAAAAAATCAACTTTTTATCGGGCGGAAACGAAGACGCGGACGCGCCTGTGCGCAGACAGATCAAGCTTGGGGGCAGCGGACAGCCTCAGCGGGGATTAAATGACTTTAGAATAGCGCGCAGGGCCTTGTTGTTCGCGCAGTCGACGATCAAACACCATGCAGATATTGCGTATCAGAAAACGCCCTCGTGGCGTCACCTGAACAAGACCTTCATCACATCGTACCAAGCCATCTTCCTGCAGTGCCTGAAGCTGGTGCAGCTCTTCCGCAAAGTAATCAGTGACATCAATCTCCGGTGCCATCGGCAAAGCGCGCATATCCAGCTGAAACTGGCAAGCCAACTGCTGAATGATGGTGCGTCGCAAGCGATCATCTGCCGTCAGGGAAAGACCTCGAGCAATAGGCAAGCTTCCTGCGTCAATTTCAGCATAGTACGCCAGCAGCGACTTTTCATTTTGACTGTAAGCGCCGCAGACACTACCAATCGAACTCACGCCCAAACCAATCAGATCACAATCTGCATGAGTGGTATACCCCTGAAAGTTGCGGTGCAGCGATCCATCCCTCAACGCCTGACTCAGTTCATCATCAGGCTTGGCGAAATGATCCATACCGATGTACACATAGCCGGCCTCGGTTAGCCGCTGAATGGCCATATCCAGAATTTCCAGGCGAACCTGTGGGGTCGGCAGATCCGCTTCGCGAATGCGCCGCTGTGTTCGGAATACCGCAGGCATATGCGCGTAGTTAAAGACGGACAAACGGTCGGGCGACATGCTGATAATCTCATCGAGCGTTGCCGCGAAGGTCTCTCGCGTTTGCAGTGGCAGGCCGTAAATCAAATCCATGCTGATCGATTTCGCACCGAAATCACGGCATGCCTCAAAAATCTGACGATTCATGGATGCCGGCTGAATACGGTTAATCGCCTTTTGCACATAAGGGTTCACATCCTGCACGCCGAGACTGAATCGCGTAAAACCCAAATCACGCAGCGATTTGATGGTATCTGGTGTCACCGAGCGCGGATCGATTTCAATGGAATATTCACCCTGGTCACGATCAAGCAGTTGGAAGTGCTGGCCCAACATCTTGATAAGTGACTGCATCTGATCCACGGTCAGAAACGTCGGTGTACCACCGCCGAAGTGCAGCTGTTCAACGGGGCGGGCGGCGTCGAAGAGCGCACTTTGCAGCGTAATCTCGCGGCCCAGGTAGTCGAGGTAGCGATCCGCTTTGCTGCGATCCTTTGTGGAGATCTTGTTACACGCGCAGTAATAGCAAATGGTGTCGCAAAAAGGGATATGCACGTAAAGCGACAAAGGCGTCGCCGCCTGATGACTCTCGATCGCGTGGCGCTGGTAGTCGGCCTCGGTAAACGCTGGGGTGAATGACAGCGCCGTCGGATATGACGTGTACCTTGGCCCGGATTTGTCGTAGCGCGTGATCAGGTCTGGATCAAAACCAGTAGCAGTAGACATTTTTCACCCGAATGGCTGGAGACTGACACATCGGATTCTATGCCACTTCATCCACCATCGACTAAACACAGATCAATTGGGCAGGGTTTTCTTGAGTCCTGTGACCCACTTTTGTTTCGCGCACAAAAAAACCCCGGCCGCCGAAAGCGACCGGGTTTTGGCACAAAGACCCAGGTGTTTTAGCTCAACCTTTGTCTTTCGCCGCTTTACGTTCCTGAACCTCTTTAATGACATCATCCGCAACGTTCTTCGGACACGCCAGATAGTGCGAGAACTCCATGGAGAACTGACCGCGACCAGACGTCATGGTGCGCAGATCGCCGATGTAGCCGAACATTTCACTCAAGGGCACATCCGCCTTAATACGCACACCTGTGGGGCCAGGCTCTTGTGACTTGATCATGCCGCGACGGCGATTCAAGTCACCAATCACATCACCCACATTATCGTCAGGCGTGAAGACATCAACTTTCATGATCGGCTCAATCAACTGCGGTGACGCTTTTGGCACAGTTTGGCGATAAGCGCCCTTTGCTGCGATTTCGAAAGCAATCGCCGAGGAGTCAACCGCGTGGTAGGCACCGTCGAGCAATGTGACCTTGAAGTCGAGCAACGGAAAGCCTGCGAGCACGCCTTCTGCAGCGCTGAAGCGAAACCCTTTCTCAACCGCAGGCCAGTATTCCCGAGGGACGTTACCACCCGTGACGACAGATTCAAACTCGATGCCGCTGCCCGGCTCAGATGGCTCAATCACATAGTCAATCTTACCGAACTGACCAGAACCACCCGTTTGCTTCTTGTGCGTGTAGGTATCTTCAACGCGCTGGGTGATGGTTTCGCGGTAGGCAACCTGAGGTTTACCGACATCCACTTCAACGCCATGCGTACGGCGCAAGATGTCAATCTTGATATCCAGGTGCAACTCACCCATCCCTTTGAGGATGGTCTCACCGCTATCTTCGTCTGTTTCAACGTGGAATGAAGGATCCTCCGCCAGCATCTTGCCGAGCGCCACACCCATCTTCTCAGAGGCACCTTTGTCTTTGGGAGCTACAGCGATCGAAATCACCGGATCAGGGAAGACCATGGGCTCCAAGGTCGCAGGCGCCTTCGGATCACACAGCGTGTGTCCAGTCTGAACATTTTTCATACCCACGACAGCGACGATATCGCCCGCCTGCGCAGAGCTCAGCTCTTCCCGCGAATCTGCATGCATTTCCACGATACGGCCGATGCGCTCGGTCTTGCCCGTGTAGGTGTTCAACACGGTACTGCCTTTTTCCATAATCCCGGAATACACGCGAATGAACGTCAATGCGCCGTAGCGGTCATCCATGATCTTAAAGGCCAATGCACGCAATGGGCGCTCTGGATCAACGATCGCTTTTTCACCCGTCTCATTACCTTCAAGATCAACTTCAGGCTGGGGAGAAACTTCCGTCGGGCTCGGCAGGTAATCAATAACCGCATTAAGCACCAGTTGCACACCCTTGTTCTTGAACGCCGACCCGCAAAACGTGGGGAAGAAATCCAGGTTAATCGTACCTTTGCGAATGCAAGCCTTCAGCGTATCGATGTCAGGTTCTTCACCATCGAGGTATTTCTCCATGGCGTCGTCATCCTGCTCAACAACGGCGTCGACGAGCTTCTCGCGGTACTCTTCGACCAGATCGGTCATATCCGCAGGCACATCTTGGACTTCAAACTTGAGCGGATCGCCGGAATCATCCCAGATGTACGCCTTGCGCGTGAGCAGATCAATCACGCCAACAAAATCGTCCTCGCGACCGATCGGCAGTGTCATAACGACCGGATTGGCGGCGAGCACGTCTTCAATCTGCTTCACCACGCGGAAGAAATCCGCGCCCATGCGATCCAGCTTGTTAACGAAAATAATCCGAGAGACTTCAGATTCGTTCGCATAACGCCAGTTGGTCTCAGACTGAGGCTCAACCCCACCCGAACCACAGAAGACACCCACACCACCGTCGAGGACCTTCAGTGAACGGTAGACCTCAATGGTGAAGTCAACGTGGCCAGGCGTATCGATGATATTCAGGCGATGATCATTCCAGAAGCATGACGTCGCAGCGGACTGAATCGTAATGCCGCGCTCTTGCTCTTGATCCATAAAGTCAGTGGTTGCAGCACCATCGTGTACTTCGCCAATTTTGTGGATCTTTCCAGTCAGCTTAAGAATCCGTTCCGTCGTCGTGGTTTTTCCAGCGTCAACGTGCGCAAAAATCCCGATATTTCGATAAGTGGACAGATCTTTCATGACAGTACTCGTTTATGAACTCCAGGGAGAACGGGAATAGACCGCGCCCGTGATCGCAGAAGAAAAATTCAGGGAAGCCAGCGCTAGGCTAAAAAGAACGCCAACACCCGATTTTTGAAAACCCGGCATTGTAACCAAAAATTCTAAACTTCGGGTGACATTTTTGCCTGAGCTCGCCGGTTTTACGCAAAAAACCGCGCATGCCCAACGGTTATCAGGATGACAAGCCGTTAATTTGTGATTTTAGACATGCTTTTGGGGCTGACGAAGGCCGATGATGAGCCC
>DOIU01000087.1 GCA_003511825.1 Gammaproteobacteria bacterium
GTATCGCAGTCGCGACGCCGGTTTCTTAGCGAGGGGGTGGGGGTATCTGCAGGGGCATTGCTGGCGGGTTCATCGTCGGTACTGGCATCAGCGGAGTCTGGCGTAACAGGGACTCTGCCCATTCCACCAACGAACAAAACTTTGGGTCGAGGCGTGGTCAGCGTACCTTACGGCTTGCCCTCTAAGTATGAAGCTGAGGTGTTGCGCCGCAATGTAGACTGGCTGACGCCTGATCGCATCGCATCCATCAGCTTTTCGCCACTGCAAGATCTGCACGGCATTATCACACCCGCAGGCTTGCACTTTGAGCGTTATCACGCGGGCGCAGTAGACATCGACCCCGACACACATCTCCTCGCCATCCACGGTCTGGTCGATAAACCCCTTAAATTCACCTTAAAAGAACTCAAGCGACTCCCTTCGCATACGGCCGTTCATTTCCTGGAGTGCCCTGCCAACGGCGCGATGGAATGGCGTGGCGTACAAATGGACTCCGTGCAATTCACGCACGGGATGGTCTCCTGTTCGGAGTGGACGGGCGTTAAGCTGTCCACACTGATGGAAATGGTAGGTGTCAAACCGGAGGCCACATGGTTTTACGCCGAAGGCGCTGACGGTGCCGGCCTGCAGCGGTCAGTGCCCCTGCCCGGCGCAAAGGACCAATTTGATCAGCCACTGCCGGAGTTTGATCAGCAAGACATCCATAAAGACGTCTTG
Source organism: Gammaproteobacteria bacterium (assembly GCA_003511825.1). GTDB lineage: Bacteria > Pseudomonadota > Gammaproteobacteria > Granulosicoccales > Granulosicoccaceae > UBA7957. The sequence goes on from DOIU01000087.1 coordinate 718, forward strand.
ATTGCTTACGCGCAAAATGGCGAAGCCTTGCGCCCCGAAAACGGTTATCCGATTCGACTGGTGGTACCTGGCTGCGAAGCTAACCTGTCCGTCAAGTATCTGCGGCGCCTGAAGTTCACCAACAAACCACTCGTGACTTACCAGGAAACCCGTCACTACACCGATGTCACCAAAGACGGGCGTGCGCGACAGTTCTCCTTGGTCAATGAATCCAATTCCGTGATCACCTACCCGAGCCCGGGTCATCATCTCGATGCCAAGGGCTACCATGAAATCCGAGGCCTGGCTTGGTCGGGCCGCGGTAAAGTCAAACACGTCGACGTATCATTGGATGCCGGGCGCAATTGGAAAGAAGCCCGCCTCGTGGAGCCGGTCATGTCCAAGTGCTTTACGCGCTTTACGCTGGACTGGGAATGGGACGGCAGTGAAACCATTATGATGAGCCGCATCACTGACGAAACGGGCTATGTGCAACCGACCATCATGCAGTTGCGTGAAGAGCGCGGCACAAACTCGATTTATCATAAAAACGCAATCCAAGCGTGGCGTGTATTGGTAGATGGGAAGGTGGAAAATGTCCAAGTCAACAATGTATAAGTGTATTGCAGGCCTGGTAGCGGGAGCGATGCTCCCGGCCACGAGCATCGCCGGAACAGCACACGCCTCAATGTCCGCCGAGGGAAGCCGCAGCATTAGTAATGTCGGCAGCCCCGTGACTGACGAGCAGTTGTCGAGCTGGGATATCTCCGTGTTCTTTGATGGCGAGAATTTGCCCGCCGGTACAGGCACATTGACTGATGGCGAAGAAATCTATCAGATCCAATGCGCCATGTGTCACGGTGAATTCGGTGAAGGTGCAAGTGGCTATCCCAAAATGCTGGGCGCACCGATGGATGAGTTCATCCAAACCGCGCAAGACGGCGAAGACAATGTCTCAATCCGTGGCGTGAACAACCTCTGGGCACACGCACCGACACTGTACGACTTTATCCGTCGGGCCATGCCGTTCTTTGCGCCTCAGTCTCTGACGCCTGATCAAACCTACGCGGTTACCGGCTACGTGCTGCTGCTCGCGGAAGTCATTGACGGTGATGTCGAGGACATTGATGCCGATTATCTACGATCGATCACCATGCCTTCGGCAGACAACTTCTACACGGACACCCGTCCCGACATCAAGAACGTGCGCTGCATGGCAGACTGTTATGACTACGAGCCAGAGGTCAAAGCCAGTGCACTCGGTGGCGCTGATGTCAGCGTCGGTGCGGTGGAGTAACAACCATACCAGACTTGGCTTTTAAGTCTCGGTGGGCGCGACGGCTTGAGCGACGATGGTATCGCTTAAGCCGCCGCGCTCAGTGCGTTTGTAGAAGGCTGCTCAGTCGCCAATGAGCAAGGTACATTTATTTGTAGGCTCCGTAGACGGTGCCGCAGAATACGCCAGCACCTCACTGCATGCGGCGTTTAATAACCAGGGTGTCCATGCTTGCATCTATCGCAGGCCAAGCATTGAAGACCTACTGGCCATTCCGCCAACCGACACGCTGCTGATCATTACCTCCACAACGGGGCGCGGTGAACTCCCGCTGGGTCTACGCCCTTTGTGGCGTTCACTCGATGATACGAAACCGGCGCTAACAGGGTTGCGTTATGCAACGGCGGTTTTAGGGGATCGTAGCTATGGCAAGAACTACTGCTTGGGAGGATTACGATTGGACAGTGTATTACTCGCGTTCGGGGCCACGCGTCTGCAAGCCCCGCTGCTGATTGATGCAGAACAAACGAACAACCCCGAAGACGTCATCATGCCTTGGGGCTTGGACATCGCGACACAGCAAAACAGCACTGCTAAGCGCGCTCAACAAGGCAATCACTAATTTATGTAGGCGAAGCCATCTTCCTGCAACGCCATTAAGGCAGCAGCACCCACTTCAGCGTACTCTGCGAACGGGCGAATATCGCTTTGCGCCCATCCCAGCGTGTGCATGGTGTTGCCACAAGCGATCCAACGCACATTGTAGTGTTTGGCCAGGTTCTCGACCCGTTCGTAGATCGAAGGGGTGGCCGGTCGCTCAGGGATTTTACCGAGCACATGAAGACCCGGCCCAATAGCCACAACGGCAATCGCGACATTATCGTCGTACTGGGTAATCAGAGCACTGATTGAGTTGAGGATCGCTGTTTGGTAGGCCTCATCGGCCTTATTAAACATATACACCACGCGATGCTCAGGAGGATCACCCGGAAAGCGATCACTGTCCTGATCATCCAGCAGCTCCGGCATTGGCTTAAGCGTATCTGAACCCGCGCCCTCCGAGGCGCCCTGTACAGCACCTGTGCCGATTGCAAACAGTAGCGCTGCGGCAATCGCAGCGCTACTGACGAACCTAACCCAGCTCGCCATCATAGTCAGCAATACCCGGGTTGTCTTTGACACCGATGACTTTAGGATGATTGACCTTACTGAGAGAGAGCTCATCCTGATTGCGCAAATAGTCCGCCGCGACATCCCACATCAAGCGCCCGGAACCAATCGTATCAACCTGTGCCCAGCCCGCGACTTGGTAGGTTTTCTTCGGATCAAGCGGCGTACCCTCGTCGTCGCGAATATCGGAGATACGACTACCGAATTCACCATTGGGGTCAATGCTGTAATCCAGGCCACCGATGCGCAACATATCCCCACCAGACTGCAAATAAGGATCTTTTTGGAAGAGGTTCTCAGCGATACCTTCCATCACATCTTTGATGGCAGCGCCCGTCATATCACTCACATAGGTTTCGCCATAGGTCATCGCGGTTTGTGTCATGAGATCTTCCATGGTGATGGCGTCTCCAGCCAGCACACTGGTGCCCCAACGCACACCTGCAGAAAACGCGAAATCCGCGCTGTATTCTTCTCGCAGTGCATTCACCAATACCTGGTCCCAGGTTCCCATGAAGTTGCCGCGTCGGTAAAGCGTTTGCTCAGTGGTACAGAGCTTTTCATTGAGAATGTCAGCGTAGGTTTTGCCTACGCGATCTGGGTTGAAGTAACGGTCTTTCGCCCGACTCTCGACGATCTTATCGTCGTATTGGGTTTGCCGCATCTTATCAATGTACGCTTGGGTCTCTTTATCTGCGGGGATCATATTGGACAAGATAGGCAGCATTTTATAGCGGTAATCCACAACCTTACCGCCTTTGATATCAAAATCCATCACGCCAACATACTTACCACTGCAACCCGCATTGGTCACCAAGGTCTTGCCACCCGGATTGCTGATCTCGACCGCTTTGGCCATCCCGTCATGCGTGTGTCCGCCAAATATCGCATCGATACCCACGACACGTGACGCCATTTTCAAATCGACATCCATACCGTTATGCGAAACGACAATCACGGCATCCGGCTTTTCATTTTCTCGGATTTCTTCGACCAGCGATTGCATTTCGTCTTCGCGCAAATTGAACGACCAATCGGGGAAAAAGTACTTTTGGGGATTCGCATTGGATGTGCGTGGAAAGGCTTGCCCAATCACGGCAATGCGTGCCTCGCCCACTTTGCGAATCACATAAGGCTTAAACGGGTGCCCGGTATCTTCGTCAAACAAACCGCGACCATCGTATTTTTCCGTCATTTTGATGTAGTCGTCACCGAATAAGGCATCTTCCATAATGCGTACGTTTTGGCCCAAGAAATCCCCTTTAAAGAAGCCGATGTTAGAGAGCACCTCTTCTTCTTTGTACGTGAACTCCCAGTGCCCGACCATCACATCTACGCCGAGAATATTGGAGCCTTCCACCATGTCACTACCGCGCGTCCACAGCGACGTGCCCGACCCTTGCCAGAGGTCACCGCCGTCCACGGTTAAGGTATTTTGATGGCCTCCCGCTCCCTCACGCAATGCATCCAACACCGTTTTAATGTGTGCAAAGCCGCCGGTTTTTCCGTACTGACGCGCTGCATTTTCAAAATCCAGATACGTGAATGCATAAGCCTCCGGGCTGCCGGGTTTATAGCCAAGCTGGGCGAGTAGCTTTTCACCGACGACATGCGGCAATTTGCCAAAGGCGTCACCGATACCGAGGTTCACATTGGGTTCTCGGAAATAAACAGGATTTAACTGCCCATGAACATCTGTTATGTGCAAAATGCGCGCATTACCGAACTTCGGCACTTCATACATGTTTTCTTGCGAAGCGAGCGCTTTGCCATCGTTTTTGTTACATGCAGCCAACAAACCAGCGGCCTGGCTGGCAGCAAGAATTTTGATGAAATCACGTCGGGTTAGTTTCATAGTAAAGCTCGTCAGGGCCTGTGGTCAGTATGTGTAAAAAAGGGTTTTCCCAAGAGAGGAAACCCGCGCAGACGTGGTATAAACTACAACCGGAAACCCAATATTTATACTGAGAATTATTCGTGTTTGAGACCTTAGCACAGATCTATAAACGTACCCAGTTCCGCAGTTTTTTCGTCTTATGCCTGGGTGTTTGGGCGCCGTCTATCACCCTAGCGGATGTGGTAAAACCCGCGTTGGCGGAGCTAACGCTCTACCCTGATCGCCACTATACGCTGGAAATACGCGCTTCTATTGAAGCCATGCTCACAGACATCAACACTGACTATAAGAATACGCAAGACGCACCAAACTCGGCGCAGTATGATGTCTATCGCGCTATGTCGTCAACCGACCTGTTGGGGGTATTCACTTCTTTCACAAATGACTTTTTAGGTGCAGTTTCCCTCCAGTTTGATCAAAAAACTGCCGCACTGTCGGTTGACCGCGTTGAGATCCCTGAACCCGGCTATCAACAAGTCCCACGCATAAGCATTATTTATCTCCGCGGTCAGATCCCCTTGGGGTCAGAAAGCTTCGAATGGCTATATCCACAGCGTTTTGGCGACAACGCCTTTCGATATCGCTTCTATAAAGAAGACGATTACACCTGGAGCGACTGGCGCTTGCTTAACGGCGGTGAATCGAGCGGTACAACCAGCTTGCATGGGCAATTGCAAAAAATGCCACTGGTGGAGGTCATTACGTCATACATCAAGCTTGGATACCTACATATTTTACCCAGAGGGCTGGATCATATTCTGTTTGTGGTCGGTATCTTTTTACTGTCTACACGTTGGCGTCCACTGCTGTGGCAGGTCAGCGCGTTTACCGTTGCACACACCATCACGCTGGGCCTGAGTATCAGTGGCTATATCGATCTGCCTGCCCGCATCGTCGAACCGCTGATCGCCTTGTCCATCGCGTGGGTGGGCGTAGAAAACTTACTGCGACGCGACTTGCATTATTCAAGAGTCACGGTTGTATTTGTATTTGGGTTACTGCACGGCCTGGGATTTGCCGGTGTATTAAGGGACTTTGGTATGCCGCAAGATGATTTTCTAACCGCACTGATCAGTTTTAACATCGGTGTCGAGTTTGGCCAGCTCACCATACTCGCACTCGGCTATCTGATTCTGGCAAAACCGTGGGGCAAACACCGCTACTATCGTCCGGCAATCGTGATCCCCGGATCACTCGCGATTACGTGTGCGGGATTAGTCTGGACGGTGCAACGGCTCGCCTGAACGCCATCCCTGAGGGTTAATCGCCCTGCCAGGATGAATCAGACACCATCAGATGATGACCGCCCGGGTGCGGCCGTCGATGCTTGACTTCATCCTTGTGCGCATCGCGCACCGACAGCACCTTTAACATCACGGTGAGCATTTTGCCGGCCAGGGGATGATTGGCATTCAGCGTGGCGTGATCATCGGTCACGGACTGCAACGTAAAAGCGATAGGGCCATGAGGGCCCACAGCCTGAACCTGTGTGCCAAGTTCGAGTGAAACGCCCTCTCCCAACTGGCTGAGTGGCACCGTCACCACCAGATCCTCGTGAAAATCACCAAACGCCTCGGCGGGCGGCAAGGTTAGCGTCGCCTCAAAGCCGGCAGCTTTGCCATCCAGAACAGATTCAAGCGCAGGCAGTAAATTGCCACGTCCGTGCAGGTAACAAAAGGCATCGCCACCGTCGGTTGACTCTATGGCCTGCCCTTGCTCATCCAACACCGTAAGGTCCAGATAAACAATCTTGTTACGCCTGATGTGGGTCATTCAGCGCTCCACCTTAAAGCGAACGGTAACCGCCCAACCGACAACAAAAATTGCCCCGCCGGCCACCAAGGCATCTTGCGCATCCCCTCGGTAAATTGCGTACACCAACGGCGCAAAAACCAGGACAGACAACACCGTCCGCGATAGGCTGTTCAAGGGTTTGCGATCACGCCCTTTGGAAACGCGTAACCGACGCGGATCACGCCATGCGAGCAGAAAGAGCGCAGCGATACCGACAAGGTATGCCAGTGCGATAAGAATACTTTGCAACAAAACGCCGCCTTATTGATTTTGTCCGGCGGGGGCGAGCTGCGGCTGATTCACAGACCGGTATGCCTGCCAGACAATGATACCGCCACCCGTGGCTAAAAATAACAGATCCACCGCTGGGATTTCTGGCCAGCCCGCTCGCGCCGCCGCTAACCAGCCCATGCCACCACTGAACCAGCGCAGCGCCACCGCCACAATCAGTAATCCGGCAAAACCCGCAACTAATGCCTGCGTCAGTTGCGCCATATCCCGAATCACTAGCATCATGAGTGAAGCAATAACAACCCCCAGCACAAAAGCCAGCTTGACCGCATAGTCCTGTGCAAACCCCAACCATTCCGCCGAGAAAAAACCCACCGGTGTCGCCGCCAGGGCAAATAGCAAGCCGTACCCCATCCACACAGACAAGCGCCGCAACCGCTGCCATCCTCGGTGGTGTTCCCGCCGTTGTGTCCAGAGTAACAACCCCGTTAAGACCACATACGACGACGCAAAGCCAAGACCAAACCAGACCGCCTTGGAAAACAAACCCGCGAAATTACCAAAGTGCAGCGGCCCAATAAGACTGAGTACGTCATCTCCGAGCGAGGGTTGCAGCCCAATATTGGGTTTCGCGCGCATAAACTCACCACTATCGGCTTGGTACATCAGTGTGTTGACTTTCAGATCTCCGGCTGGCGGGCTCATGGTCACCATGGCAAAGCCATCGGCCTGCCCCCAGCGACTGACGACCAGAAACTGCGGTTGGGAACCCTCTCCGGTTGAGCGGCTACGCGCATCCACCAGCAGTGCATCGAGATCGGCAACCGGAGCCGGACTATCGTCGTGGGCTTCAGGCAGTCCGATGACCATCTCAAAGAGCTTTTCCTGATCGCCTCCCGAGGCCACCATAGCCATTACCGGCAAACCAAAGCTGCCCGCAAAACTGAAAAAACTGCCTGTAAACGCCAATAGAAAGGTGAAGACCAGATTCCAGGTGCCAGCAGCGACATGCCGATCTCTGGCTGAAAGCACTCGATTTTTGCGGCTCAAGCGTTGCAAAAACAGATCGCGAATCATTTGCCGATGGATAACCACCCCAGTCACGGCAGCCACCATCATCGCCAAACCGAGGACCCCGGTCAGAAGCAGCCCCCAGGGATTGGGCAAGTACAAACGCACGTGCAAATCCACCAGAAAACGCGCTAAGTCACCAGGACGGTTTCCACCCTCGACCTCGGGACCGGTAATTTCCTGGCGATCAAGCTGCTCCCAGGTACTGGGATCAAAGCTAAACCGCACACCTTCTTCGAAAGGGGCGCCGTCTTCCGGGTGAACATGTGTGTGGAAAAACGCACTGACGCGGTGGGCCGTGGCGGATGCGACAAACACTTCGTCGAGGTATCGAGGGTCAACATCACTGGCGGCCGCTTTGATGGCCGCATCCAACCCCGGCTGGAACGCGGTTGTCGGGGCCTGAGGCAATGGGCTTGACCAGTTGCCGATTTCATCGTGAAAAACAGCGGCTG